>CAIYWD010000031.1 GCA_903929815.1 uncultured beta proteobacterium | reverse complement strand
TTGATAACCCAGCAGATCAACAAAAAAGCGCTGTAAAAACGCTGGCCGGATGGATTCTTCCTTTTCCTTGTTTAGCCCAGTTTTGAGGCTGCCAATCCATTGAAGAATGGCTTCGCGGTGCGTGGGTGGCAGCTCTTTTGCAGGAAAGCGGCTGGCGATGAGCTTGGGGCTAAAGAGGGGTTGGGTGTAGAGGTCGCGGGACATAGGGTGGGGTTGCAGGGGTCGTTACAGGCAATTCCTGCGATTAGAGAATCGAACAATTCATTGTAGGGATACACCGATACCAATCTCGTCAAGCCGCCCCAGCTATTGCAGGGGGTACCGTCAGTTACTGCACACCCTCAAAACGATGCATATCTTGCCTTGCCTCCCATAAATCAACGGCTTGTTGCATGTTGAGCCAGCTCTCGGCACTTGTTCCCAATAGCCTTTCAAGTCGCAAAGCCATATCGCCAGAGAGTGCCCTATGCTCATGTAATAACTGTGCCAGTGTGACACGCGACACGCCGAGCAACTCTGCCATGCGCCCTTGGGTTATGCCCAATCCTGGAAGCACGTCCACACGCAAAACGGCGCCGAGGTGTGTCGGCTTGCGGTCTGGATTGCGACATGTCTTCGTAGGTGAGCCGGTAGTCCTCAAAATGAACGGCGGTCGCGTTTTGCGCGTCAAAACAAAAGGTGATCCGCCAATTGCCCGTGATCCATCGGCACCAGTCACATCAATCAATCTTGCCTTTGTGATAACGAAAGAATGAGCAGAGCACTATTGCCAGCAAGGGGCGAAACTTCATTGCAGAAAATGACGTTGCAGCAAATTCAACTATGATTGACAGGGTTGGGATATTCGACTGGTTTCGCAAATGGCAAAATGGGTAAAAAACCGTTGATTCGCTTCAAAATTCCAGAGAGGCAACCGTCTTGCCAGCACGGGTTTTTCTGACAGCCAGACTATCTTGAATTTGCTACAAAAGATTGAAATGAAAGATGAAGTTTGAACGCACAGCCCCAACCATCGGCTGTAGCGCGTCAAAAGTCTTGACTGGGAATGTCTGCTGACTGAGGTATTTGTTCAATAATTTTACGGTCATCAAGGTGGTGTTTACCAGCAATTTAGAGCGTAGGTATTTAATTTATGAATCAACAGGATAGATGAGTTTGTGAATAAATTCTTCCGGCTATCTTTGTAACGGATGTCCCCACCAGATAGACAGGCACTCACGATCTAACCAATTGAATAAATTTATTTTTCTAAATGTCAGTTGTGCCTTGGTTAGTGAAAATTTTGACTTCTTCCGGCTCAAAAATCCTGCATGATGCTCTGAATTGCTGGTGTTTACACTGTAGGCGTGTGGCGGAATGTCGTTTGCGTCTTGTCTTCTAACCTGAGAGGTGTGTTATGGCTGACAGTATTAATTTCTTGCTTCTGCTTTTGTTGTTTTGGCCTTTGTACAAGCTGGAACGCCAGTTTCATGGTGTTGGTGCGTTTGGGAGTGCGATTGACTTATTCGTGCAGCGCGTTTTTCCGCCTGCCAGTGGTAATTTTTTCTGGTTTCTATTACATTTTTCTAAAGGCATTTGTTGCGTTTTTTTGTCATTCACTATTTCTCAGGATGTACTTGCAGCCATTACGAAACCAACGTTATCATCACCAAGCGACAATGTGACGATTACTGAATCTTCTAAAACTTTTTCGTGGTCACATCCGTACAAAGATCAATATGAGTTGAAGATCAAAAACCAAAGTGGGGACTTTGTGTATGTCAGTGGCAAGACATCTTCTTACTCGAAAAAAGTCGATCTTTCGGGCATCCCGCTAACTTACGGTAACACTTATAAATGGTATGTGGTTGTCTATGCAAATGGACTAGAAGACTCCTCTGCTGATAGGTATTTCACCTACAAATCCGACTCGAAAGACCCCATCGTGGGAAGTTTCACAGTAGACACAACGTCTGTGAAACTGGGTGAAAAATTCACTTTCAACTACTCTTTATCTGACAGCGGTGGGTCTAATCTACAGAAAGCAGAGTTATGGCGATCAACGGATGGTGATCATTTTTCGCCGGTATCGGGCAAAGTCAACTCTCACAGCGGCACATCGGCCACTGGTGTCTTCACTGACAGCCCAGCAAGTGGTGGTACATATTGGTACGGGATGCATGTCGTTGATAATGCAGGGAACGTGGGCTTCGAGACCAGTGCCCAAAAGAAGCAGGTGACAGTCAACCAAATCACGAAACCCACCCTTGATTCACCATCTGACAACGTCATAATTACTTCAGCTTCTACTACATTCAATTGGTCACACCTGTATACCACGGATCTATATGAATTGAAGATCAAAAATCAAAGTGGAGACTTTGTGTATGTAAGTGGCAAGACTTCTTCTAAATCAAAAACAGTCGATTTTTCTAGCATCCCGCTGACTTACGGTAGCACTTATAAATGGTATGTGGTTGTCTATGCAAATGGACTAGAAGACTCTTCTTCTGATAGGTATTTCACCTACAAATCCGACTCGAAAGTCCCCACCGTGGGAAGTTTCACCATAGACACAACGTCTGTGAAACTGGGTGAAAAATTCACTTTCAACTACTCTGTATCTGACAGCGGTGGTTCCAATCTACAGAAAGTAGAGTTATGGCGATCGACGGATGGTGATCATTTTTCGCCGGTATCTGGCAAAGTCAACTCTCACAGCGGCACATCGGCCACTGGTGTCTTCACTGACAGCCCAGCAAGTGGTGGTACATATTGGTACGGGATGCATGTCATTGACAATGCCGACAACGTGGGCTTCGAGACCAGTGCCCAAAAGAAGCAGGTGACAGTCAATCAAATCACGAAACCAACCCTTGATTCACCATCTGACAACGTCAATATTACTTCAACTTCAACTACGTTCAATTGGTCACACAAGTACACTACGGATCAATATGAGTTGAAAATCAAAAACCAAAGTGGGGAATTTGTATATACCAGTGGCAAGATTTCTTCTCAATCAAAGACAGTCGATCTTTCTGGCATTCCGCTTATTTACGGTAGCACTTATAAATGGTATGTGGTTGTCTATGCAAATGGACTTGAGGACTCCTCTGTTGACAGGTATTTCACCTACAAATCAGACTCGATAGTACCCATCGTGGGGAACTTCACAATAGATACGACATCTTTGAAACTGGGTGACAAATTCACTTTCAACTACTCGGTATCTGATAGCGGTGGTTCTAATCTACAGAAAGCAGAGTTATGGAGATCGACAGACGGTGATAATTTTTCACCAGTATCGGGCAAAGTCAACTCTCACAGCGGCACATCGGCCACTGGTGTCTTTACTGACAGCCCAGCGAGTGCTGGTACTTATTGGTACGGGATGCACGTCATTGACAATGCAGGCAACGTGGGCTTCGAGACCACTACGCAAAAGAAGCAGGTTTCAGTGATCGGGGTGACCAGCGGCAGGGTTGATGTCAGTGAAGGGGTGACCGTAACCCCTTCGCCAGTTACGCTGGGGCAGAATTTCACGGTATCCTTTCGACTGAAAGAATTCTTGGGTTCGAGCAAAGCCCTTGAGTATGTGGAAATCTGGATACAGAACAACAGTGGCAGCGATCTGTATATGGTCAAACGCTGGGATAGCGTTTTCTTTTATGCGAATCAAGAGAAGACATTCTCTGCGACCACCTATTTGGATCCAGCACATGGGCGTGGAGTCGGCAACTACCAGGCGAGGGTAAGAGCCAAAGTTGCAGGTGAGACACCCTTTAACTTTGGTGTGGTCAGCGGTAGCGGTGGTGTTAACCCAACGAGCTTCAGCGCGGGGTACTGTACGCTTAGTGGCATTGTCTCTGGCCAAGTCATCGATGCCAACAGCAACCAAGCAAAAACCGGAATTACGGTGAATTTGGGAGCAAAGTCCACAATATCTGCCAACGACGGCAGCTTTAGTTTCCCAGGTGTAGCCGCCGGACAGCGTACTCTGGCTGTCTCAGTGCCCGGCTATGCAAACGGTGGTGTGTCTGTCAATGTTTGCGGCAATGTCACGCAGAATATTTTGCTCACCCGCAATGAGACCACCTATGGCGCCAAAGCCCCATCAGGCTACTCCGCCGACCCGGTCAACACCGCCACAGGCAACTACACCTTTAACCGCACCGATCTCAAACTGCCTGGCAAGGGCATAGGCTTTGCCTTTGAGCGTGGCTACAACTCGCTTGACCCCTTGAATGGCCCGCTGGGTTATGGCTGGACGCATAACTACCACACCGGTCTTGCTGTGGATGGCAGCGGTAATGTCACCGTGCGCTATGGCGACGGCCATACGGTCACTTTTGCGCCCAATGGCAGCGGTGGCTACACACCACAGTATGGTGTCTTTGATACCTTGGTCAAAGAGAGTGATGCAAGTTATACACTGACCCAAAAAGATCAAAGCGTCTATCGATTTGGCACTGACTTGCGGCTTTTGAGCATCGCTGATCGCAATGGCAACACGATCACCCTGAGCTATAGCGGTGCCTTGCTCACACGGGTCACCGACGCGGCAGGTCGTCCTGTAGATTTCAGCTACGACAGTTCAGGGCGTATCATCCAGATCAGTGACCCTTTGAGCCGCAGTGTGCAAATCAGCTACGATGTCGCAGGCAATCTCGTCACATCCACCGACACGGCAGGCAAGGTGACCCGCTATGGCTACGATGCCAACCATCAACTGATCAGCGCCACTGATCCGTTGGGCAATGTTTTTGTCACCAACACTTAGGTATGCACCACTTATTGTTGCTCCAAAAAATTATAGCTAATTGTCAAAAAATCAGTCAGTTACGATGTGTTATTGGAGTAATAATAAGTGGGACATCCCTTACGATGCCGACCTGCGTGTGGTGAGTTCACAGCACGATGCCAAGGGCGGACAGACAAGCTATGTGTATGACCCCCTGACCCGCCAGACCACGATCACTGATGCACTCGGGCAGATCACCATTCATACCCACGACAGCCTGTTGCGACTGATTCGTGAAGACGACCCGTTGGGCCATAGCCAGTTTTTCACCTATGACAGTGCTGGCAACCGCAGCAGCGTGACCGACCGTAACGGCAAGATCACGGTGTATGACTACGATGCCAAAGGCAATGTCACCCAAAAGACCGATGCTCTGGGCAATGTCACCACCCTCACCTACGACACAGGCAACAACCCCCTGACCCGCACTGACGCGCTGGGCAAGACCACCACCTTCACCTATGATGCCAAAGGCAATCTGTCTTCCACCACCGACGCGCTGGGTCACACCGTCAGCAGAACGTATGACAGCGTGGGCCTACCCCTGACCCTGACCGATGCACGAGGCAATATCACCACCAACAGCTACGATGCCCAGGGCAACCTGATTCAAGTTGAAGATGCGCTGAAAAACACCACTCGCTTTACTTACGACGCAGCGGGGAGGCGACTGACCCGCACCGATACGCTGGGGCATCAATACACTGATGTTTATGACGCGAATGACAACCTGGTATCCATCACCGATCCGGTTAATCAAACCACGCTTTACACCTTTGATGGCAATAACAACCAGGTGACCAGCACAGACAAGCTCGGGCGCATCACCACCATGGCCTACGATCAAAAGGATTTGCCTATTAGCGTGACCGATGCACTGGGTGCCATCAGCAGTACGGCTTACGACGCACTCGATCGCAAAATCTCCGCCACAGACAAACGCGGCAACCGTACCCAATATGCTTACGATGCGGTCGGTAGATTGACCACAGTGACCGACGCACTGTCCAACACAACCCAGTACACCTACGATGCACAAGGCAATCGAACGGCAGTGACCGACGCACTGGGTCACACCAACAACTTCAGTTTCGATGCGCTCAACCGCTTGACTCAAGCCAGCGATGCCTTGGGCAACACCAGCAGCAGTCGCTTTGATGCGATGGGACGTGTCGTTGCAAGCACCAATGCCAAGGGTCAAACCACCACACTGGCTTACGACGATGCGGGGCACCTCATTTTGGTCACCGATGCTGCCGGTGGTGGGGTCAGCTACGCTTATGACGCAGCAGGCAATCGCGTCCGCATGACCGACCCCAAGGGCAATGCCACCAGTTATGAATACGATGCACTCAATCGGCTTATCAGCAAAACCGAGCCGGGCGGCTACGTCACCCGGATAGCCTACGATGCCGTGGGCAACCGCAGCCAACTGACCAAACCTGACGGCAGTGTCATCCAATACACCTACGATAATCTTGATCGGCTCACAGGCATCACCTACCCGGATGCAAGCCAGGTCAGCTTCACTTATGACGCAGTTGGCAAACGCACCGCCATGGTGGACAGTCTGGGCAGCACCACATACACATATAACGCACTGGATCGACTGACCCGCACCGTCAACCCCTTTGGCAAAACCGTTGGCTACGAATATGATGCCGCAGGCAACCTGACGACGCTCACCTACCCGGACGGCAAAACAGTGGCTTATGCCTACGATGCACTCAACCATTTGACCCGCCTGACCGACTGGGCCAACCGCAGAACAAGTTACGCCTACGATGCAGCGGGACGATTGACCGCCAATAGCCTACCCAACGGCACTCAGGCTAGCTATGGTTATGACAACGCTGATCGGCTGATTGCGCTATCTCACCAGACCAACGCCCAGACCTTTGCCAGCTACGCCTACACGCTCGATGCCTTGGGCAACCAGACACAGGTCACAGGCACCGATCCCATCGCGCCGATGCTGGCTGGCAGCACTGCAAACTACAGCTACGACATCGACAACCGGCTGACGCAAATCAACCAGACAGTGCAAACCTTTGATGCCAATGGCAATCAGACGGCCAAAGGCGCTGACACCTTTGCCTGGGATACGGATGACCGGCTTCGTCAGAGCACGAAGGCGGGCAACACCAACAGCTACCAGTACGACGGCACCGGCAACCGGCTCAGCCGCACCGTAACGGGCAGCACCACGCGCTTTGTGCTGGATGTGAATGCCACACTGCCCCGTGTGCTGGCCGAGACCGACAACGCAGGCAATATCAACGCCTGGTACGTCTATGGTCAGGGCTTGGTTGAGCGGGTGGCGGCTGATGCCAGTGTGCGCTTTTACCACCACGATTCACGCGGCAGCACGGTGGCGCTGAGTGACAGTGCAGGCGTTGTCACCGACAAGTATGCCTATGACCCCTTTGGCACCGTCGCCAACAGCAGCGGCACGACACCCAACCCGTACAAATACGTGGGCCGTTTTGGCCTGTTTGACGAAGGCAATGGCCTGATCTACATCCGCGCCCGTTACTACAACCCAGCTCAAGGCCGGTTTATTTCCAAAGACCCCAAACCCGGCAGCGACACCGATACGCAGTCGCTGAACCGGTTTGTGTATGGGATGAATAATCCGGTTAGGTTTGTGGATGTGAGTGGGTATTCGAGGTTGGAAGCTTGTCAGGCCGAAACAACAAAAGGAGCTTCTTCAGATATTGATAATAATTGGATGTTAGACTCAGACCGGCTATACTCATTATTACAATTTGGATTTTCCAAACTCGCCGATGCACCCAATTGGAAGATAGTTTCACGTGCGGGCTATTTTACTAGTACCGGCAAATATGTTCCACCCGGAATGCGAGTCGCACCCGGAGCAGTAAAGATCGGTGCAGACAAAATAGGGATGCTGGCGGGCCCAGTAGTTCAAGTAATAGAAGACTCCTATCGAGATGACCTCTCGGGCAGTCAGCGGATAGGAAGACAGTCAATAGCAACTCTGGAAGCAATTCCAGGACTTGGCTATGGTATTTCGCTTTTAGATTTCGGGGCATCAATGATATTTGGGCCAGAAAAGGTGAACCAGTTTAAGTCAGATATATTTTCGAACAAAAATCCCATTGTTGATAAGGGTTCAGATTTTATGAGATTAGTAGGTGGCAAGGGGTTTGATAATTGGTTGCAAAATCAGAATTGGCTGGATGCGTATTGATAGTTCGCGGCGATATAGCCAACTGTCATTGCTCACTAAGTTTATCCATGAGATTGGATCAATTAAAGGACTTGACCAATGAAAATGACACAGATCACACCCCATCTAGATTGGACATTCTCAGTCATCGCCGATGATGGCCGAGTGGGTCATTTTGATGTGCGTCCCTACCTTCAATATGAAGCATTTGAAGCATTGAAAGATATTACTGAATTTATGAAGTTTCATAACGGTGGGTATTTTGTGGAGTGGGACTGTGGTGCAGACCTTTGCGTCGATACGATCGAGGCAAAGATGGAAAATAAAGTAGCCCAAGTGCCACTGAGTCCGTGTACCCAATAACCTCACGCAACACAACAGATCATGCCTACGATCAGCCAGTTTTTCGGCATACTCATCCACATGTACATCCGTGGCGAGCACAATCCACCACATTTTCATGCGCTCTATGCCGAGCATGAAGTACAGATCAACATTCAAACACTCGAAGTCATTGAGGGCAAACTGCCACGTCGGGCACAGGCCATGGTGCTGGAGTGGGCTGCCGAACATCGAACTGAACTTATGGAAGACTGGAATTTATGTCAAGCCAAACAATTACCCAACCCCATCAAACCACTGGAGTAATCCCCGCCGCGCCGTGGCGAGTGTGTGCGCTGAGTGCGCGTTCCGGGTGGCAATTGGCCGTGACGTTTAACGATGGTTTGCAGGGTCTTGTCGATCTATCTGGCTTGGTGCAAGGGTCGAATGCGGGCGTTTTTGAGGCGCTGAGAAACCCTGTCTTTTTCGCTCAAGCGTACTTGGATTGCGGGGCAGTGACGTGGCCTAACGGAGCGGACTTGGCCCCTGATGCCATGTACAAGGAAATTCGACGCTGTGGTGTCTGGTGTGTTTTGGATTAAATGGGGAATGGTATGAACACGGTTAAACAATTTATTTTCACTGTCATGGCTCTGTGCCTGGCTGTTGGGTCGGCTGCTGCCCCTGTCTCGGTGGCCTATACCTACGACACGCTCAACCGCCTTACCGCTGCGGCCTATACAGACGGCAGTGGGATTGCCTACGCCTACGATGGCGCGGGTAACCTGCTGTCTTTGGTGGTGACACCGCCGCCCAATGCTGACACGACCACGACAACAACAACAACAACAACAACCACCAGCTCGACCGAAGGGACAACCAGCACCACTGTTGCCAGCAGCACAACCACCACGCAAGCCAGCACCACAACGCTGAGTTACCCGCTGACGCTCGCACAAGGCTGGAACCTGCTGGGCAATAGCCTGAATCAGACCCTACCAGTTGCTACGGTTTACGGCGACCCGGACGTGGTCACCACGGTCTGGAAATGGGATGTTTCCAATGCGGGCTGGCAGTTTTTCGCACCCTCCATGGACGCTGCCACGCTGCTGACCTACGTCACCAACAGAGGTTACGGGCTGCTCGATGTGGTCAACCCTGGCGAGGGCTATTGGGTCAATGCCAAGACACCGGCAACACTGATCACCCAAACGGGCACGGCATACAGTCTGGCAGCAGCAGACCTCAAAAAGGGCTGGAACTTGGTGGCCACGAGCAACAACGTATCACCCTCGGCCTTTAACTTGTCATTGAGCGTCACTCCACCGCAGACGGGAACGATCCCCATCAACCTCAGCACCCTGTGGGCATGGAACAACGCCTTGTCGCAGTGGTATTTCTACGCCCCCAGCCTTGAAGCGAGCGGTGACCTTGGCGCTTACACCACCAGCAAAGGCTATCTGGACTTTGTCGCCACCGGTATCACACTCGGCAATGGTGTCGGTTTCTGGGTCAAGATGCCCTGATATTTGTATCCGCCAAAACAGCCGCTAACGCCCGTCTGGCCTGCATAAGTAGCTATCAATTTCGAATCATTTCAACGCCCACATCTGTATCCGCCCTTTTCTCAGAAACGTAGTCAGTTGGGAGCGAAATGCCATACCGCTACGAGGCTTCAGGATAACACTGCGGGACTACTTGACCGACTGTTCAATCAGGGCAATTTCTGCCGGACTCAGGCCAAACAGGGCATAGACGATTGAGTTGATGCTGCGCTCGGTGGCGGCGATGTTGGCGCTGAGCTGGTGGATGCGGGTTTTTTCCTGGGTGAACAGGGCCTCCCAGTCGTTGCGCTGGCGCAGGGGAATGTCAGCCTTGAAGCGTTGGGTCACCTCGGTCTGGAATGCTTTGAAATCGGGCAATTGCCACCATTGACTCAAACGATCGCCCAGTGTGGTTTGTGCGCCTTTGGGGGGCGGGCTGGGTAGCAGGTCGGTGATGCGACGGGCAAAATTGCGCTGGGCAGTTAGGGATGTCCCACCTATTGTTGCTCCAAAAACACATCGCAACTGATTGATTTTTTGACAAGTCGCCATGATTTTTGGGAGTAATAATAAGCGGTGCATACCTTAG
>CAIYWD010000030.1 GCA_903929815.1 uncultured beta proteobacterium | reverse complement strand
GTAGAAAACTTTCGTAACTGTTTAGACCCCACCATCGTCATTCCCGCGAAGGCGGGAATCCAGACTGCCTTTGTACCCTGGTAAACCAACATGCACTGGATTCCCGCCTTCGCGGGAATGACGGCATTTGACATGAGGTCTAAACAGTTACAAACTTTCAGTTAAGCGTTACCCGTGTGCAACCATTATTTGACGTTGCATTCATGCCGCAACAGTGCGATCGCATCACTTAATTTGACATCGTGGTCACTGCACAAAATGGGCAGCGCATGTACCAGAAAATCTTGCCAAAGCTGTAAAAAATCGCTTTGAAAATTCAGGGGCGCATGGCCTTCAATGAACTCGGTCGCCAGTTCAGACGACAGACCCTGTTTGCGGATTTTGCGTATCAAACTGGCTGCTGCTTTCTCAGTCAAGACCGTTTTGGGCTTTGATGAACTTGCCACACACAACAGCAGCGTTAATACAGTACCGTCGTCATGATGCCCCTGGGTCAGTTTTTGCCAAGTGGCAGACTGGGTTCGGTCGTGGTGGTCCACCTCATTCAAAGCATCCTCTATCCAAAAATAGCGCCCCATGAAAGAAGGCAACTGGTCAAAAAGTGTGCGCACGGGAATTTTGGTGTCCAGTATTTTGGGTAAGTCGTCTTGCACAGACAACAACGTATGGGCAAGTACTGACTCAAAACGGGGAGGAACATCCAAAATGGGCTGCAACTGCAAAGATTTGCGAATGGCTTGTTTGCGCAGAGACTGGATCATTTTTTCAAAACGCACCCAATCAGGCATTTCATGGCACGCAGTTGCATGGGCAAGCAAAGCCGTGCGAATCACAGCCTCAGCATCGGGTTCAGCATCTTGCAGATCATCTGCCGATAGTCCCAAACGATCGGATAACAAAAAGGCAGCCTCGACTGTCAGGGCGGCCTGATTGCGCTGCGCCAATTCAGTTTGGTACTCAGTCAAACCCATACAGGACCATCGATCAAGCTGCGCGATATGCCGGTCAGAAAAGTCACCCCGCTCGTTCATGCCAAAGTGGGTGTTTTGTGGCATCACAATCAGTGCCTTGAGCATGTCAGCCCCTGCTTTTGAACGTGAAAGCAGCGAGTGATCACGCAGTATTTCGGCGGCCATTCGCAAGTCACCCTGACTGCTGCTTTGCAATGAAAGACTGACCAGATTGACCAGCCGATCGCGCGCTTTTTCCAAGTCAGGACGCAAAAACTCAGTGCCAAAATAACGTGCAATCTGCACCATGCCCTTGGGCGCTTCAGTGCAAATGGCATCGAGCCTGGCTTGATTCAAAATGCCGTGCTGTACGCCAAAAATCAAAGCTTTTTCAAAAAAGGGACGGGCATCAAACAGCTCTACAGCAGCAGGGGGTGGGGTGTGTTGCTGCATCAAATGGCGGATTCTTCGTCTGAATCAAGTACAGCCTGTGTGGCTTTGCCGCGGTCTGTGCTGCTGGTTTCTACTTTGCCATCATCTTGTTTTGTGTCGTCACTGGCTTGCTGTGAATGAAAGGCGCGCGCCTTGGCGCGAAGTACCAATAGCGTTTCAATAAACAGATCAGGGCATTGCGTACGCAGCAACCACGCCACCTGCATCCAGTCCTGATCAGCCACCTCATCTTCATCCAGCCTGGCTTTTACATAGGCGCTGGCATACAGTTCATCTTCAGACAGTATTTCGCCGTCGTCTTCTGCCGTATCAAAAGTGCCTGTTCGGGCAAAGGCCTCCATCCTGCTCCAGTATTCCTCAAAATAGTCTGCCAAGGCTTCGCTGCCACCTTCCGTATCACCGATGGCATTCAAAAACTCAACAGGATCAGCATCATCGTTGAAAAGCACAGAATTGACCATACCGCGCAGGTGCATTCGTGTGAGATCGCGGTACTGTTTTTCAATGACCACGGCACGGGCAAATTGATCAGGAGTCACCATCATGTTGATGATGGACAGTTTGGAACTGTCGTACTGCCGAATGATGGCCAAAATATCTTTGGGTGGCAATTGTTGGAGCACTTCCATCAAAGCGCCGTCGCCTTCGATGTCAGCGAGCGCCACCAAAGCGGCCTCGGCGCCCACAATGTCTCCTGCTGCGATCAGGCTTTGGGTTTTTTCAATCAGGGCAAGGTTATGCATCATATCTTTCTAGTCTTTACGGTCAAATCCTTGACCCTCGAGCCAATTGGCACTGGCTTGATCGTGATCAGTATCGTCTTGATGGGCATCGTCATCGGCATCAAAATCGTGATCCTGACGACTTGTTTTGTTATGACCCTCGCCGTGATCAGCGGTATCTCCATGGTGGTCATGATGGTGATGCGCAGGACGATGGTACAAATATTCAAGCCCAGCCGCCACAGTCATGACCCATGCACCCTGTGGCTCCGAGAGCACCTCTGCTGCCAACATTTTTGCCCAGGGGGCAAGCTGTACGGCCTCGGCTAGGCTGTCCCAGTCGGGAAACTCATCTGACTCCAAAGTGAGCAGATGGTCCATGACTTTTGGCATTTCAAACTGAAACCCACCATGAAATGCCACGGCTACCATCTCGGGGGCGGTCTCGATCATCTTGCACAAAAACGACATTTGACTGCGCTTTTGTTGGAGACGCCGTTGCAAAACATCACGGCCTTCGCTGTCAAAGCGCAGATCGTCAATTTCGGCTATATAGGTGGCGCGCAAAGCACGAAAAAAAGAAGACATGCTCATGGTTTTTGGCTCTTTCAGTGGTTAATGGGTGGGCAACAAACGTTCAAAATAATCCCGCCATAAAAACCGGGCGGTGTCAAGAGGATTGTCCAGCAGATCGCGCTGGCGATTGTCGTCATAAATTTTGCGCTGTGAGGCATCAGACAATACCTCATACGCCTGCTGCACAGCCCGAAAGCGTGAGGGAGCTTCAGGCGCTGCGTTGCGGTCAGGGTGATGCAAGGCAGCTTGCTGGCGAAAGGCTTTTTTGATGTCAGCCAAGCTCGCGCTACTGCGCAGGCCTAGCGTGGTGTAATGATCTTGCATGGCAATGGGTTTGAATGAGTGAGGCGCTTGTTCAATAACAAATATAACCGATGAATGACACACATGTCTTATTATTGCTGACCCTGTCCCAGTTAGGCGTGCCAATGAAAACGTAACCGTTTAGACCCCGCCACCGTCATTCCCGCGAAGGCGGGAATCCAGACTGACTTTGTGTATCCATGAAGACCAAAATACACTGGATTCCCGCCTTCGCGGGAATGACGACATCTGG
>CAIYWD010000029.1 GCA_903929815.1 uncultured beta proteobacterium | reverse complement strand
GGCTTTGGCCTCTGCGTCACGCTGGGCGAGTGCCTCTGCTTTGGCTTTGGCCTCTGCGTCACGCTGGGCGAGTGCCTCTGCTTTGGCTTTGGCCTCTGCATCACGCTGGGCGAGTGCCTCTGCTTTGGCTTTGGCCTCTGCATCACGCTGGGCGAGTGCCTCCGCTTTGGCTTTGGCCTCTGCATCACGTTGGGTATCAGATTGCGCTTTGGCGCTGGTGATATCTGCACTATGAGTAACACATTGTGCTTTTTCTTTGGCCAGTGAATCGCGTTGCGCCTCAGCCTCTTTCCTGGCTTTAATGGCTGCATCGCGCTGAGCATTAGCGTCTGATTTGGCTTTGGTTTCAGTCTCAAATTTAGACTTGAGCGCTTCAAGCTGCTGCGCTGTTTCACCGAGTTTCTTCAACTCACCCTGTGCTGCCTGATGTTGCAAAAATTGCTGTTCAAGTTCTTCTTGCACTTGGTGAAGTTGCAATAACAACAGTTCACCTTCTTGCTGGGATTCTTGATGCAGAGCCAATGCCTCTGTTTTGGCTTTTACCTCTGCCAAACATTGTTCATCCAATTGTGCTCTAGCCCTTGACAGCTCTACGTTCTCCGCTATCAATTTTGCATTTTCTTGCGCCAGTGCATCACATTGGTCAAGTGCCTGTGCTTTGGCCTTGGCCTCTGCTGCATGTTGGGCATCCAATTGCACTTTAACCCTTGACAGCTCTACGTTCGCCGCTATCAATTTTGCATTTTCTTGCGCCAGTGCATCACATTGGTCAAGTGCCTGTGCTTTTGCATTGGCCTCTGCTGCATGTTGGGCATCAAATTGTGCTCTAGCCCTTGACAGCTCTACGTTCGCCGCTACCAATTTTGCATTTTCTTGCGCCAGTGCATCACGCTGGTCAAGTGCCCGTGCTTTGGCATTGGCCTCTGCTGCATGTTGGGTGTCCAATTGCACTTTAACCCTTGACAGCTCTACGTTCGCCGCTATCAATTTTGCATTTTCTTGCGCCAGTGCATCACATTGATCAAGTGCCTGTGCTTTTGCATTGACTTCAGATGTATATTGGGCATCAAATTGTGCTCTAGCCCTTGACAGCTCTACGTTCGCCGCTATCAATTTTGCATTTTCTTGCGCCAGTGCATCACATTGGTCAAGTGCCTGTGCTTTTGCATTGGCCTCTGCTGCATGTTGTGCATCAAATTGTGCTCTAGCCCTTGACAGCTCTACGTTCTCCGCTATCAATTTTGCATTTTCTTGCGCCAGTGCATCACATTGGTCAAGTGCCTGTGCTTTTGCATTGACTTCAGATGTATATTGGGCATCAAATTGTGCTGTAGCCCTTGACAGCTCTACGTTCTCCGCTATCAATTTTGCATTTTCTTGCGCCAGTGCATCACATTGGTCAAGTGCCCGTGCTTTGGCCTTGGCCTCTGCTGCATGTTGGGCATCAAATTGTGCTCTAGCCCTTGACAGCTCTACGTTCGCCGCTACCAATTTTGCATTTTCTTGCGCCAGTGCATCACGCTGGTCCTCCATCTCCTGTTTGACTTTTGCTGCTGCATCATGTTGCAACTGAACATCGATTTTGAGTTGCTGCAAAACCAACTCCACTTCTTCGCGGGATGTTCTGAGCTGCTGACAGATGGCGTGGAGGGCTTCGGTTTCCGAGGAGTGATCTGCAAGGCTGCGGTAGCCTTCTATCAGTTCCTCCATGGAAGGGTGTAGATGATCTGTGGTCTGTTCAGTGAATGAATCAATCGTGACCGAAAGCTCATGATCCAGCTCATCATATTCGGGGTGCTGGCTAACAATTTGTCCCACGATGTGCAGCACCACAGCATCATGAGGCTGGATCAAGGGTGCTTGCAGGGGTTGGAAGGGAATCGAAAGTCCCCAGCGCTGATAAAGCAGCTCTGCCAGATGTTGCGGCATGGCCTGCGCCTGGTTGGCCCACAGCAGCACACTTTGATCCGGGTGGCGCAAATGAAAACGCAACATAGCCAGGTGCTGGTGCTGCCAGGCGGCCAGTGCCCTGGGCACATCCAGAGTTTCATCTCCATCCACCATCAACTGCGCGAGTGCCTGCTCACGGGTTTGACACAAAAGGACAAAGCAGATACCTGATTCGAGTTGTATCCAAAAATCAAGCAGTGGAACACTACGAACATCCGCCCATCCCCACAGGGGGCTGTCCATGTTGGAGAGCAACAAGTCAACAGCGAGTTGCTCCCATAAACGGCTGGGTTGAATGCTGACTTCCGGAATATGAACACCCGATCGGGCAGAGGCGCATACACGCTGATGCCAAATGCCCAAGGTAAGGTTAGGGTCGCGCTGCAAAGGCAGAGGCGCCGACATGCCAGCTTGCTGAAATTGACTAACAATCTCAGCGAGGTCTTGCGGGCTGTTGCCCGTGATACAAATAATGGTCATGAAAATAGCTCCAGACAGGCGGGGTGTGTGACGTGCTCTTTGATCCAGCCCAGTTTTCGTTGTGCGTAAAGTAGTCTATCAAATGGCTGCACAGCTTTGGCATCTTTGCCCCAATCAACTTCAACCAGAACCGCGTTCGGGTTATAGCCATATTGGGCGTTACCTATGGCGAGCATGGTCAGTTCAGTGTCGGCGTAGTGCTGGGTGTAGCCGTGGTAAAAAAGATCACCGTCGTAGTTGTGATCCAGCCATGAGCGTTGCCCCAACCCGAACGCCGCGAGTGCGCCACCCCACTTGCCATCGTTAAACCCCAGCAAGCCTTTGTGCTGTTGGGTGAGCGTTTGCAAAGCCAGTGATAACCAGCGTCGCCCTGCGTAAGCATCTTGCGCCACGTAACCAAAATAATCACTGTGCGTGGCACGATAGACGCGGTTGGCAATGTCAGTAAAACCTTCGCCCTCATCGTCCATCACCACCAAAATCATGGCAGGGCAGTCTGTGGCACGGCTGGCCAGTTGTTGGGCTGCACGACTGGCTTGATCGGCATCGGTACTGGGCATCACGATCACGGTCTGAGCCTGGCCATCGTCTTGCATCAGGCTTTTTGTAATATGAGCAGCGTGAAGTAACTGCCATTTCATGGGTATTGGCCTGCCATGGTGGGGGGGTAAGCGTAGTCAATGCCCACCGGTGGCTGACCCATCTGAAGTGTTTTGGGACTAACGGCTGCAAGGTGCGTGCTTAACCAGGTTTTGCCCAGGGTGTGTGCCAGGTACAGCGCACGGTAGTTTCCCCAACACGCCGTAAGCCAGCGCGACTGCTGGACAATGGCCGTGTCTTTCAACTCACGCAGCAAGCGTAAGTGTGGGTTCAGGCTGGTTTCAGGCGGCAGAGGCAATTTGCAGACCCGCCACGTCTGGTTTTTGCTGCCAATAACAAAGCCGATCAGCCGTGCCACGATCAGGTAAAGATAGCTGAATTGACCCGGCTGCGGCTGTTCTTCAAACAAGGCAATGCGGGCAGTTTTGCCCAATGTGGCTTGGGCTTGTGACAGGGTATGGTCGATAAAGGCCATGTAGGCTGTCCAAAAAGCGGGGCTTGCCACCAGCAAATGCCCTGTGGCAAACAGGGCAGAGTGTGTGAGCATATAAAGGGGCGCTTCAGGCAAATCAGCAGCTTTGAGGAATGCAGCGGCCAGCAACATAAAGTTGGGGTGCGACACTTCGGCTTGTAGCCAGGGGTTGTGGTAAGTGGCTTCAAGTTCAGGGTGAGCATGGCAAAAATAGAGGTCATAACCCGGACGCGCCGTGATGGCCTCTCGTAAGGCATCGCCCGTCAAACCTGTGCGTTGTGTAAAGTCGTGAGGCATCATGCCCCACAACGCACTGGCTTGCACGACAGGGTCACCGCTTAACTGACGCATACCGTCGATCAATTGCAAGGGGCTGGCCGTTGTAGGAAGTGCGTAAGCTTCAAAAGCAGTATCCACCTGAACCGCCGGTGCAGCATTGACCTGAAAAAGCCGCAGCGCAGCAGGAGCTGCCTGCAAGACTGTGGCAGGAGTTGTATCAGCAGCTTTTGCTAATTTAAAGACTTGAGGTGATTTGGGCACAACTTTAGGCACAACTTTTTTAGCAGGTGTTTTTTTTGCCAAACTGACGGCGGCTTTGGGGCGGGTGGTGGTCATGGTGCTGTGGATAAAAGACGGATGAAGTAGAAATTTGTAGAAATTTTGACCCACACTCAAGGTCAAGGGCTGAAGATGCCGAGCAATTCATCTGCCAGGGTGACGTGATCAACACGAGGGCTATTGGATTGAAGCAGGGTTTGCCCAGTTCTGCCTGACAGGTCAAGCCCGTCTAGGCGATCCAGACAGCAATCTGCCAGGAGCAACCCCGCATAATGGCAATGGGCGACGGTATGACGTTCGCAAAACAGTGTACCCATACGGGTGTAAGTGGGAACACCTAGGGTTAAGGCTTCAATGGTGGTCAAGCCACCGCTGTAGGGCATGGTGTCAAGGGTGGCATCCAACTGTGCCACAGCGCTCAAATAATCGCGGTGGCTGGCAGGGCGGACAAATTCGACCGTGGCAGATGTCAAGGCCGCCCGCACGCGCTGGCAAACCGCTTCATGCTGATAGCGGTAATCAATCAAACGCAAGGTGATGGGCTGATGGTGACGGGATTGCCAGCGTAAGTGGCGCACGGCAAGGTCGGCCAAAAAAGCACGTGATACCTTGGCCGGATTGGCAATCACACCAAAAACAAGGGGTGCGTCCGATTTTGGCGGCTGAGGCAATGGCATGTAAGGCGGCGCTGTGTAAGTGACATAACCCGACTTGAGCCGAATCAAAGGTTCACTGTACAAAGCATCACTGCCTGCGGGGGTTTGGTAACTGTCGCTCAAAAAACCATCAAAACTGCGCAGCCCTGTGGTGACAGACTGCCCACCCACCCATTTGTACATTTTTTTAGCGGGTTTGGTCGCTAGTGCCTGTAGCGCCACAGGGTCCATCCAGCCCCCTAGATCAACCAGAACATCAATGCTCTGGCGGGCAATGGCCAGGGCAAGCTGCTCTGCGGTCAGTACCCCCACATCCAACCAGTCTTTGGCAATTCGCTGAAAGGCTTTTGTCGCCCAATCGGTTTTCGAGCCACGGTTAAACACAATCAAATCAACAGCCATGCCAAGATACTGCCATGCACCTATGGTAAAAAAATACACCGGCGATGCAAAAAACTGGGGCGAGATCAGGCCAACCCTGAGACGACGATGGTGTGATGTGGTGCGAATGGGCACTGCCAGTGCGGCATTTACTTTGGCTTGGGTTTGCAGTGCTACATCAGACTGTTGCACACCATAGTCCAGGAAACCTTGATTGACCTGCTGGGCTGTGATGTCAGGGTCACGGTCATAGAGTTGGGTCACCAAGCGGGTGATTTGTGCATCGCGACCATGGTGTTCATGGTTCAGCAAGGGTTCAACCAACTGACGTGCCTGCACTGCGTCACCCAACACGTGCAAAGTGAGTTTGGCAAGTTCAATGCGAATTTCAGCCGTTTGGGGTAATTGAGCGTGAAGCTGTTGCAACAAGGCCAGCGCTGCGGGCTTGTCGTTGCGCTTGGCAAGGGCTTTGGCCAAAACAAGCGCCGACTGCCACAGGTTGGGGTTGAGTTGCAAAGCACGTTGGCTTTGCACAATGGCATCGTCCACCTGGTCCAAAGCGAGGTGGCACAGTGCGATGTTATGGGCAACGACTGAGTTATCAGGTTGCTGTTGCTGCACGTGCTGGTAGCCATGCAGGGCATCAAGCCAGTGCGATGACCTGCGATGGAAATCGGCCTGCTTTAGCAATTGGGACAGCGTCATCGCCATATCTCGTTAGGATGCCATGACAAACCATAAATGATTAACAATAAGTTTTCTACCTAATAATGTCAAAAAACGTAGCGCTTAACGCAATACCAGAGCGCGTTAGAGGCGAATTTTGCATAATTTTTGACGTAGAAAACTTATCCGTTAAGCGCTTGGGATCTCCTCAGTATTGAAATAACTGCGCCTGAACTTGTTGAAGCGCCAGCTCAATATTGACTGCACTGCTGACTTGCAGATTCAACAACCGTTCACCCAATTGCAATAGCGTGGTGATGTAATCGCTTTTGGTTTGGTGAAGCGCTTGCAGGGCATTGAGCACATCAATCTTGGTACGCACGCCGCCCGTAAAGCTCTGTTCATTGGCGCTTACACTTTGTTCAGCGGCCGCAATGGCATCGCGGCGAATGGCAACTTCAGACATGGACGATTGAACTTCGCTGTACAGGCGCTGAATATCCAGTATGACTTGCTCTTTGGTATCACGCTCTTGGTCAAGCAATTTTTGTTGATCAAGGTCAGACGTTTTCAGCTTCAAATAACTTGTCATGTCCAAAGGCAAATCCAGTCGCAACGCAATGCCGGATGATGTGGTGGATGTACCATTCAACGAAGAGCGTTGAACTGTGGCATTGATCGAAGGCAAGAAAACAGCCCTGACACGCTTGCGAGTGATGTCACCAACCGTGCTGGCCAGTTCTCTGGCGCGTATGTTGGGATTGCCGCGCCGCGCCTGGTTCATAAACTCTTGCAAGCTGGGCATTTTGAGTTCAACACCGGCCTTGTTCAGGGTGTAACTGGCAGGCTGTGGAGGCTCGCCTACCATGTTTTCGTATTGTCTTTGGGCAGCTTGTAGGGCAGATTGAAAGGTCAGGGTTTGTGAGCGCGCTTGTGCAAGGCGAACCTTGCTGTCATACACATCGGTAATGGTGCCCCGACCTAGCTCATAGGCACGTTGTGCAGATGCCATTTGGGCTTGCAAGGCTTCAAGCGCACTTTTGTTGAGCAATAGCTTTTCACGAGATTCCGAGAGTGCGCTCACCACTTTGAGCAAACGCAGGGCAAGGTCGTACTGGCTTTTGACCAAAACAGTTTCCGCCATGGCGCTGCGGGGATTTTTTTCTTGAAGACTGAGCCAGCGATCCACATTGACCACTGGCTGGCTCACTGTGATGGTTTGACGATCACTGTCTTCGTTGGGCAATTGGGTCTGGCTTAAAGTAGCCTGCGGGTAGTAGGCTGCACCTGCCATTTGGGACTGAATACGACCGGTTTCGTAATCAGCCTTTGCTGCAGAAAATACAGCATCAGTGTGACGCGCACGCTGGTAATCGGCCAGTAAATCAGCAGCCTCTGCGCTGTGTAGTCCTGCACAGACCAAAAAGGTAATGATGAGCGTCAGTTGGTTAGAAATTTTCATTTTTGGATAGGGTTTATTCTTTGAAAGAGCGTGCAAAGCGATCCAGTAAAGGCTTGAGCAGGTAGTTCATAAAACTACGCTCACCCGCCTTGACAATCACTTCCACCGGCATGCCAGGCAAAATATTTTTGCCTGCCAGCATGTGACGTGCGGCTTCGGTGGTTTCAACCTGAATCAAATAATACTCTTCAGGAAACTGTGGAGGATTGGGGGGCAGACGATCCGCACCCACCAACCGAACAACACCAGGGACCACCGGTGTGGTGTTACTATTAAAGGCAGAAAAGCGCATGTCAGTTGCCATGCCCACGCTGACCTTGTCAATCAGGTAGGGCGGCACTGCGGCTTCAGCAATCAGTGTCTGTTCGGCAGGCACAATTTCCATCAACACCTGACCTCCCGTGATGACTCCCCCCACCGTGTGAACCTTGAGGCCTACAACAGTGCCGTTGGTCGGCGCTTTCAGATTAGAGTGGCTTTGGTCAAATCGCAATGAGGCCACTTTGGCATGAACGGTTTCACGCGCTTTTTGGGTTTCAGAAAGCTGGGCATCCACCTCTTTCATGAAAGCAGCCTTGAGTTTGCTCAGCTCCAACTGGTTGGAGGCTATGGATGTGCGAATGCTCGCAATGTCTGAGCGCAATGTCGCAATACTGGCCTGGGCCTCAGAGCTGCTGCGTTCAGCTTGATTGGCTTGACTGCGAGGGACAAATCCATCGGCTGCGAGCTTTCTCATGCTCTGGGCATCGTCAATGATGGGGGCCATTTGCGATTGTCGAAGCTGTAGCACCATTTCTTGTGCCTTGAGTTGTTGATGCAGACCTCTGTCTTTTTCCAAAAGTATGTCACGCTGATCACTCATTTCCGCGCGCCGCGAATGAAACATGGCAAATTGAAGGCGCTGGGCTTCGGCCACTTGATCATTTTGACCAAATTCTCGCAATTCAGTATCCCAAACAATGGTATCTGAACCTGATCGCTCGGCGAGCAATCGGGAGTAGGCTGCTGCTGCATTGATGTATTCGTATTCTGCCTGACGCAAATTGGCATCAATGTTAAGGGGATTCACACGAACAAGCACATCACCTTGCTTGACCAAAGCACCTTCATGCACCAGAATTTCTTCAACCACCCCGCCTGATGGATGTTGCACAGACTTGCGGCTACCCATGACCACCACTTTGCCATTGACCACAATGCCTGAGTCAATCGGTGCAACCACAGACCATACAAAGAAAATGGCGAAAGTGACAAACACCACTTTGCCCGCTTGCTTTTTAATGCTGGACTCTTCAATTTTGACGGGTTCAATACCGTCTTTGGTCAAGTCTTCAGGAACATACGGATTGAAAGATTTTGCCCATTCGCTCAACCGATCCAACAAAGAGTCAACCGGTTTCATGATCCATTGGAAGGGGTTCATGAAGAAGCTCCCTGAGGCACATCAGCAACGACAGCCTTGGTTTGTTCTGGTGCTGGTACTTTTGCGGGAGCAGGAAGAGCAGTATTGCCTAGCGTATGGACTGTGTTGTTGAGCTGCCCTAAAACGTCTCTCAAAGGACCGAACGCTACCTGCTGACCCTCTTTTAATACCAAAGCCAAATCGGCCACACCGACCAGTTTAGGGCGATGGCTGCTAAAAATGACAAGTGCCTTGCGTGCCTTGAGCGACTGAATCAAAGTGGCCAGAGCGCGTTCACCTTCGTCGTCGAGGTTGGCATTAGGCTCATCCATCAGCACATAAATGGGGTCCCCATACACTGCACGAGCAATGGCCATGCGCTGTTTTTGGCCGCCGGTCAAGGGATAGCCGTTTTCACCCAAACGGGTTTCGTAACCCTGTGGAAAGCTCAAAATAATTTCGTGAATGCCAATGGCTTTGGCAGCATTCACCACTTTATCGGGGTTCACTACTCCCAATCGCGCAATGTTTTCAGCCACCGTTCCTTCAAACATCACGATGTCTTGTGGCACAAAGCCAATGTACTGGCCTAAATCATCACGAATCCAGGGAGCTACTTCAGCACCGTCAAGCCGCACATGCCCACGGGTTGGCTCCCACAGACCCACCAAGACCTTGATCAGTGAAGTTTTACCAGCAGCACTTGGCCCCAAAATGGCCATCACCTGCCCCGGTTGCGCTGCAAAATTCAAATTAAAAAGAATGGGGCGTTTGGCCGTGACAGGCTGCACGACCAGTTCGCGCACATCAAGCACACCTTTGGGTGCTGGCAGAGGCATACGTTTCGAGGCCACATCATCTTCAGCCACCATGGCGTTCAACCGCTCCAGCGATTGTTTGGCCGACTGAATACTCGCCCAACTGCCCATCACTTGCTGAATGGGTCTGATGGCATGCGACAACAAGAAACTCGCGGCAATCACCATGCCGCCAGTAATAGCCCCCTCAATCGCCAAAAAACAGGCCAGAGCCATTTGCAAAGAGGGCATGACGTGAGAAAGGTAACCAGTGGCACCCCCCACCAGCCCGGCAGATTCGCTGGCATTGACTTGCATGGCCAAAAAATGCTGGTGTTTGGTGTACCACCGCTGCCGAATGGCAGATTGCATGCCCAATGCCAAAGCGGTGTCGGATTGACTCAAGCTCTGGGCAGCCAGACGTTTGGCTTGTGCCGAAGCATCATTGGCATCACGCAAAGCGGGTGTGGTAATACGACTGGTAGAGTAAGCCGCCAGCAACTGGATGATGGTCGCCACCAAAATGAACAGCGCCAGATACGGATGAAAAGCCCAGCCAATAAAAATGAAGATGACGGCGTAGGGCGCACTCATCAACGCCAACAAGGGCTGCCCTGTGAGAAACTGGCGCAGTTGAACCACGTCACCCAATACCTGATGCACATCCACATCCTTGCGGGCAACATAACGGCGAAAAGAGGTATCAAAAACACGCGCAGCAATGTCCCAGTCAATACGCAACGAGATGCGAATCATCATGCGGGTACGCACCCACTCCAACCCTGACCAAAAGCCATAAGCCAACATGACCAGCGAGGTCAGAGACACCAGTGTGACCATGCTGCGGCTTGAAATCACCCGATCAAACATGTTCCACATGAACACGATAGGGGTGATGGACAATATCTCAATCACAAAAGTCAAAACAGCCACAAACACAAAAGATTTCTTGCACTGGCGCAAAAGATCAGACACCGGATTGGCACCGGCTTTTCCGGACTTTTCGGTATTGAGAAAACGATCAATTAAACCAGGCATACATCATCCAAGTGATAAAAAAAGGCGACCGCCGTGGGTCGCCTTGTTCCCGATGGGAACTCTTAACCAATTTTATGGTGATCGAGCTGATCAGTGCCGCCAATGATGCCATCAAGGTAGTCAATACCTAACAATTGAATCTCGTTCAAGACATCGGCACTCAGGTTGGCAAGAACATTGTGACCCACGTCAATCGTTACCTCATCATTGCTATCGAACACAGGTGCATCAAACTTGGCAAGAATATCTTGCAGGGCACTTTCGAGTCCGGCATCTGTCATTCCTGTTTCAATCACACCGCCGCCTGCATGAAGGGCAATAACATCTGGTGTAGCAACATGAGCATCAACCGTATCAACGCCAAGACTGCCGAGTTGATCAAGTGTGATGTGATTGTCATCCATAGCCACTGGGTTTGCCACGTTGGGATCAATCAAGCCAATGTTGTCAATGGCCACAAAATCAAGACCGGCAGAGATCAACGCCGAGACATCGCTCAATGAAATATCAGCAATACCCACACTGACATGATCTATACCTGCTTCAGACAGGGCGGGTGCTAGCGCATTCCAACCCCCCGCAGCCACCAAGTCGGCGGGAATCACATGAGCTGTCACATCCAATTGACTTGCAAAGTGAACAGCATCGCTGAAAACATTATTGATGATGCTCAACGTGACATCACCTAAACCACCTGTGACATCAACCACAGCACCTGCATCTCCGTTCAATTGGTCAATGCCCGATGCATGTAACTCTGAAAGTGATGTATTGATCTGAATGATGTTGTCATTACCATGGCCGTCAAGATTTGCGTCCGCGCTATGAAGCTGAACTGTCACATTGAGGTCTTGATCAAAAGCAGGAGTGCTGAGCTTGCCACTGATCAAAGACAGTGACTGATCTCCCAAGCCACCCACTACATCGACATGAAGACCCTGACCGTCGTCAATCATGTGGTCAATGCCCAAGCCGGCCAAGCCAGCGAGCGAACTATGAAGCTGAATAGTGCCATCCACACTACCATCAAGACCTTGATCAGCACCTACAAGGTGTACGGTCACATCCATATCCTGGGCAAAGGTAGGTGAACTCATCATGTCGCTGATCGATGACTGATCACCCATGCCACCCGTGACAACAACCTGGAGACCCGCATTGTTGTCAGTGATGTGATCAATCCCCGAAGCCGCCAAGTGGCCCAGCGATGTGTTGAGTTGAATGATGTTGTCGCCAGGAGTACCGTCAAGATTTGCATCTGCTGCAACAAGCTGCAAGGTTGCATTGATGTCTTTGGCAAAAAGGTCACCGCCAAATACATCGCCTAACAAGGACTGCTCACCTACACCGCCCGTGACCATAACCTCAAGACCTTGGAGATTGTCTGTGAAATGATCAATACCATCAGCGACCAAGCCTGCCAGCGATGTATTGAGTTGAATAATGCCGTCGTCAATACCGTCAAGTTGTGCATCAGCACTTTGAAGCTGAACTGTGACATTAAGGTCTTGCGCAAAGACGGGGGTGCTGAGCATACCGCTTGTCAATGACAAAGACTGATCACCCAGGCCACCCGTGACGGTCACATCGAGACCTGCTGTGTCACCTGAAATTTGGTCAATGCCCAAGAAAGCCAACCCGGCTAACGAGCTATTGAGATGCACGGTGCCGTCAGGAATTGAATCCATCCCTGCATCACCGGCCAGCACATGCAATGAAACATTCAGGTCCTGCGCAAAATTCAAACCCAAACTCTCTACTGTGGCTATTCCAATGTCACCCACACCCCCTTGAATGACAAAAGCATCGCCTGGATTGCCCACGATGGGATTTTGTGCCAAGTACGACAAACCAACCAGGGACTCCATCACAGGCTCATTGACATTGGTCACGTCTATGGTGAAGTCGGAGCTGGCCTCGCTGCCATCGTCGCTGGTAGCTACGACCGTGATAGTCTGACTGCTGGCCGCTTCATAATCAAGCGTACCTGCCACAGTCACCACGCCACTTTGAGCATCAATGGCAAATTTGCCGTCTGCGTCGTTGGTCAATGCGTAAGTGACGGTTGCGCCAGCATCTGCATCAACACCTGATGCAGTAATGCCAACCACTGTACCTATGGCCGCGTCCTCAGCTACGGTATTGACCGATGTATCACTGTCGGACAACACCACAAGGTTGTCGTTCACATTCGTCACGTCTAGGGTGAAGTCGGAGCTGGCCTCGCTGCCATCGTCGCTGGCGGCTCTGACCGTGATGGTATGGCTGCTGGCTGCTTCAAAATCAAGAGCGCCCGCCACAGTCACCAAACCGCTTTGAGGATCAATGGCGAATTTTCCGTCTGCATCGTTAGTCAAAGCGTAAATGACGGTTGTGCCAGCATCTGCATCAACTCCCAAGGCAGTCACTCCCACCACCGTGCCTATAACTGCGTCCTCAGCCACGGTATTGGCAGATAAATCGCTGTCGGACAACACCACAGGGTTGTCGTTCACATTCGTCACGTCTATTGTGAAGTCAGAGCTGGCCTCGCTGCCATCACTGCTGGTGGCTTGAACAGTAATGGTATGACTGGTTGCGGTTTCATAATCAAGAGCACCCGCCACAGTCACCAAACCGCTTTGAGCATCAATGGCGAATTTACCGTCTGCATCGTTGGTCAAAGCGTAAGTGACGGTTGCGCCAGCATCTGCATCAACTCCCAAGACAGTCACGCCCACCACCGTGCCTACAACTGCGTCCTCAGCTACGGTATTGGCAGATGAATCACTGTCGGACAACACCACAAGGTTGTCGTTCGCATTCGTCACGTCCAGGGTGAAGTCGGAGCTGGCCTCGCTGCCATCACTGCTGATGGCTTGAACAGTAATGGTATGACTGGTTGCGGTTTCGTAATCAAGCGTACCTGCCACAG
>CAIYWD010000028.1 GCA_903929815.1 uncultured beta proteobacterium | reverse complement strand
TAGTCATTATTGGAAACCTAAAAATAGTTATTTTGAGTATATGGATTAATATCATGAAAACTGTTATTTCAGATTAAATCCGATAATAACCCTACAAAAACCTAAAAAACCGCCAAAGCTGCTTAGCTATACTAGAGCAACTTGATTAAAATAAGTAATTTAAAGTTTTATCTGCTTCGTCTTTTTTATAAATATTTTAGTAACATTCTAATCGGCTATGGCTTCTAAAATTATGCAAAGAAGACACCAACTCCAAAACAAGATCGTCATATCCAGACTTTGTATTTCTAAATATGTCCTTGACAATATGACAGCGTTTTACCCCAGATATTACATGCTCCACAACAACTCTAATACTTGATATCAGTCTATTATTCGATTTTTCGTCTTCTGTTAATTTTTTTCCTTTAGGTTTTTTCTTCGGTTGATATGTGTTTACTCCTTCTATTATTAGACCTTGAAAGCCTGTATCTTGGTATAGATCGCTACCGGCTGGGAGTTTAAATTGCTCTTCTTCGGCAATTTTCTTGTCATGCTTTTTACCTTCGTGAGTACAACCTAAGTATTTGATTTGCCTATCATTTATTCCGATCACGATATTATTTTTAATTGTATGATGTTTCTTTTTACCGCTATAAAACATCTCTTGAACCTCATTATTTGAAGGGCGAACAATTGGTCTTTCTGTGCCGTCTATTGCATATGGCTGAGTTTCTTCAAGCTGAAGGCGCTTTATAATGTCTTCGGTTATTCTGGCTGGTACGTAACCGAGTGCTGAAAAAGTAACTTTAAGGATGTGGCTTAGTTGGTGTATTAAAGTGTTTGCTGTTCCTTGAGTGATACCAAAAGAGTAAGCAATGACTTCCTGAAGCGGATATGTTTTCAAGTAAAAAAGAATGAAAAATAAGCGGTCCTCGATTGTTTTCAAAGAGGGAGGTCGTCCACCATTTTTAGGGTCTCTAGATTCTTGATTGGTATATTTTTCCCATTGAATGGAAAATATTTTGCAGAGATCGTTGAACTCACTAATAGTTAAGCTAGTGAGACTTATAAACGTCTTTTCATTGAGTATTGCTGAATTGTATGAAAACATAATAAATTAAAAACAAGAAAATAATATTTAACTAACTATAGTTAATATATTAAATAAGGTCAAATAGGTTTCCAATAAAGTCTATTAAAAATGGAATCAGAAGTCAAAAACAATTTGCTTTCAATAGCGTTGGCGGGCATATTTGCCAACGCTTGAGCTACATTACGCCCTCGCTTGGCGTGCATCCGATCGTCTGCGATGACGCTGAAATGCCGTCCACGATCGCTGAAATACGCACCTGTGCGTTGAGCTCAATGAAACTCAGACTGTGTTTCTGAGAACGGGCATGCGTATGATTTTTGAATTGGGGAAAACGAAAATCCCTACCAAAGTGATGTCTGCCAGCGAAGTTGGGGGCATCGCAAAATCCTAGAGATCAGGTTGTATGACGTGAGACACCACCAGTTTTTTTACAAAATTTTGTCCAAATTTCAATCACGTTCTATTGCCATTCCGGGGATGTACGGCATCGCTGGTTTATGAGTTATTTGATCAAAGGTTCGCCCATGCCCTCCACTTTGCGCACTGCTGTTTTGTACTGCAATATGGGAACGCCTGACACCCCCAGTATTCCAGATGTCAAACGTTTTTTGACTGAATTTTTAAGCGACCCCAGAGTGGTGGACATGCCTCGTCTGCCTTGGCTGCTGCTGTTGCATGGCTATATTTTGCGCACGCGCCCTAGAATATCTGCTGCCAAATATGCCAGCATTTGGACAAAAGAAGGTTCGCCATTGAAAGTCTGGACAGAAAAACAAGCCAAAATGCTTCAAGGCTGGCTGGCTGAACGCGGGCACGATGTACTTGTGCGCTACGCCATGCGCTACGGCAACCCGTCAATGGCATCGCAAATGGATGAACTCCAGACACTGGGGGTGGTGCGTGTCCTCATTGTGCCGGCCTACCCACAGTACAGCGCCACCACCACGGCCAGCCTGTGGAATGCAGTTTCTCAATGGGAGCAGAAGACGCGTAACATCCCTGAACTGCGTTTTGTTAAGCATTACCATGACGATGCACGCTACATAGCAGCATTAGCCAGCCATGTCAGACAGGCCTGGCATAAAACCGGGCTGCCTAATATCCTGGTGATGAGTTTTCATGGCCTACCAGCTCGCAGCACACAATTGGGTGACCCCTACCATGGCGAATGCCTTCAAACAGGGCAATTGTTGGCACAAGCCTTGAAGCTAACACCGTCGCAGTACAAAATCACTTTTCAATCGCGCCTTTTGTGTGCCAAATGGCTCAAGCCTTACACAGAACCCACACTGATTGAACTGGGCAAATCTGGTGTGAAACGGGTGGATGTACTGTGCCCGTCCTTCACCTGTGACTGTCTTGAAACTCTGGAAGAAATCAATAAGCAAGCTCGTACCGCGTTTTTACAAGTGGGTGGCGGCGAATTTCATTACATTCCTTGTCTGAATGATGATCATGCTTGGATAAGTGCCTTAGCCGACATTACATTACAACATTTACAGGGTTGGTCGACTTAACGGCACTGGTTCAGTTGAATGGGATTTTGTTATGCTGTCTAGACCCCCCCCGCGATTTTTGGCGCAGTATGCCCCAAGTGATTGATTTTTATGGGACGCCGTTCTGTCATGGCATCAAAACAGAGGGGGGATCTAAACGGTTACCAATGAGTCAATTTACTATATTTATGATAGCTAACTATGCAATACTGGCGTGCGTTATAGGCTAAAAAGGCTTACAAACGAACCGGTATGCCACGCTCGGCCATCTGGGCTTTGGCCTGGGCTATGGTGAACTCGCCATAGTGAAAAATACTGGCAGCCAGGACGGCATCAGCGCCGCCTTTTTGAATGCCGTCGGCCAGATGGTCGAGCGTGCCTACGCCGCCTGAGGCAATCACCGGCACACTGACTGCGTCACTTACAGCGCGGGTAAGTGCCAGATCAAACCCTGCTTTGGTGCCATCTTGGTCCATGCTGGTGAGCAAAATTTCACCTGCGCCATAGCTGACCATTTGAACCGCCCAAGCCACAGCATCGAGGCCTGTGTTTTTGCGCCCTCCGTGGCTATAGACATCCCAACTGTCTCTGGCGACACCTTGTCTGCGTTTGGCATCAATGGCGACCACAATGCACTGCGCGCCATATTTGCGTGAAGCATCTTGTATGACAGAAGGGTTGGCAATGGCAGCAGAGTTAAAGCTGATTTTGTCTGCACCAGCGTTGAGCAGCCGGCGAACATCATTCACCGTGCGAACACCCCCTCCGACTGTGAGCGGAATAAACACCTGGCTGGCTACGGCTTCGATGATGTGCAAAATCACATCGCGCCCATCGCTGGTGGCGGTGATGTCTAGAAAAGTGAGTTCGTCTGCGCCTTGATCGTTGTAACGTGCAGCAATTTCCACGGGGTCACCGGCATCTTGCAATTGCACAAAATTAACGCCTTTGACCACGCGGCCATGGGTTACGTCAAGGCAGGGAATGATGCGTTTGGCTAACATGGTCGGGGTTTTTCCAAAGCACTTTGCCAACCCTGGTAATGTGGTCAGTTAAATCAGGGTTGTTGATGTGGGACAGGAGGGAGAGGTCAATGCGGTACGGCAGCATGAGGTCATCGAGTTCCTGGTCTATCCGTAAAAACTGGGCAAACGCCAGCGTTGGCGCGTCAAGCGTCAGGTCAATGTCTGAGCCAGGTCGGTAGTTTCCCTTGGCACGTGAACCATACACGATGGCACGGTGAATGTCAGGGTAATGTGACATCACGGTTTTTATGCCAGAAACAGCTTTTGCCGGCAGTCCAAAATCACCCACGGCATCCAGTGCCGTCATGATGAGCGTTCTACCAAGGATTGCATGTGTTGGGCAAACGCATCAAACAGAAGGGCATAGCGCTTGGTAATGTCCAAAGTGACTTCGTCAGCGGTATCCTGGTTGTAGGTGTGCGACGATTGATTGCGGCTTTTGATCATGTCCATCCATCCCTGACCATCCTGAATCAATTGCACGGCAAATGCCGCCCGAACTGCATCGCGTGAGCCGGTGATGGAAGTGTCGCCTTGATGGACAAAGTAATCCTTCATGACATTCCATGCCAATTCGTGTGTGAATTCAAAGGCTTGAATAAGACCCTGCTGCTCTAGTTCGGTCAAGGGTCGCTGTGTACACAAATTCACGGCGTATTGCAGCCGTTTCAAAGCGCGTTGAAAACTTTGCAGACGTTGCTGCCAGCGAATGTCGTCGGTCATGGCCATGAAGCAGGTTTTTTTTAAAGTTCAGGCAACTACCCATTCAACGCCTCAGCCCTTATCAACGCTGCCTCAAAATCAAGCTCGCCACTGTAAATGGCGCGACCGCAAATCACGCCCTCAATGCCTTCATCTTCCACAGAACACAGGGCTTCAATGTCGGCCATGCAAGACAGGCCGCCTGAGGCAATGACGGGAATAGTCAAGGCTTGCGCCAGGCGCACGGTGGCTTCGATGTTGAGGCCGCTTAACATGCCGTCTCGGCCAATGTCGGTATAGACGATGGATTCAACGCCAAAGTCTTCAAATTTTTTACACAAATCAATCACATCGTGACGGGTCAGTTTGCTCCAGCCGTCGGTGGCTACCTTGCCGTCTTTGGCATCCAGACCCACAATGATGTGACCGCCAAATGCAGTACAGGCATCTTGCAAAAAGCCTGGGTTGCGAACGGCTGCTGTGCCAATGATGACGTAGCGCAATCCCGCATCCAGATAGCGCTCGATGGTGTCAAGATCACGAATGCCGCCGCCCAATTGCACATCGACTTCGCTGCCAATGGATTTGAGAATTTTGCGGATGGCGATTTCATTCTTGGGATGCCCTGCAAAGGCACCGTTCAAATCCACCACATGCACACGTCGTGCGCCTTTGTCCACCCAGTTGCGTGCGACGGCAGTTGGTTCTTTACTGAAAGTGGTAGAAAGTGTCATGTCGCCTTGTTGCAGGCGTACACAATGACCGTCTTTGAGATCGATTGCAGGTATTAAAAGCATGATGCTTAATAGGGAGTGAAAAAAAAAACTTGAAAAATGCTCGTTGATGCAAGTGACCGAAAGATTCAAATCAGCAATGACACGGCAGGTGTCAAATGGCGATGAATCAGGGGTTCCAGTGCAGAAAGTTGCGGTACAAAGTTAAACCGTGGTCGGCGCTTTTTTCGGGGTGAAACTGTGTGGCAAAAATGTTATCACGTGCCAGGGCTGCACAAAACAAAACACCGTAGTCGGCTTCACCTGCACTGTGGCGTAGATCAGACGGTTTGGCGTAAAAACTGTGTACAAAGTAAAACCAACTGCCATCGGGCACATGGCCCCACACCGGATGATGCTTGCAGTACCACACCTGGTTCCAGCCCATTTGGGGAACTTTGTAGCGGCTGCCATCTTGTTGCAATTGGCCGGTCAAGTCAAACTTGATGACCTCGCCGGCAATGAACCCCAGTCCTGGGGTGTTGCCTTCAGCACTGTGGTCAAGTAGCATTTGCATGCCCACACATACACCAAACAGTGGTTTGTTGGCTGCTGCCTCTAGCACGGCATCTTGCAAGCCTGATCGCTGTAGTTCGCTCATGCAGTCGGGCATGGCCCCTTGCCCAGGCAAAATCACCCGGTTGGCAATACGCACAAGATCAGGGTCGTCGGTGATGAGGACATCAAAGCCGGTGCCCATGGCGGCAGCTTGAACCGCCTGCGAGACCGATCGCAAATTGCCCATGCCGTAATCGACGACTGCAACAACTTTGTTCAGTGAGTTATTTGCTATGACATTCATAGCTACTTATGCAAGAGGGACGGGCGCTAGAGGCCTATTTGGCATACAAATTAAAGCAAACCCTTGGTGGAGGGGATGTGGCCTAAATCGCGGGGGTCAAGCTCGATGGCATTGCGCAGCGCACGCGCAAAGGCCTTGAAAATGGACTCAATCTGATGGTGTACGTTGTCGCCTTTCAGGTTGTCAATGTGCAGGGTAACCTGGGCATGATTAACAAACCCCTGAAAAAACTCATGCACCAGTTGGGTATCAAAACTGCCTACACTGGCGCTGGTGAAAGATGTGTTCATGACCAAACCTGGTCTGCCGGAAAAATCAACGACCACACGGCTCAAGGCTTCGTCCAGCGGCACATAGGCATGACCGTAGCGGCGAATGCCCTTTTTATTGCCCAGTGCCTGCTGGAAGGCCTGGCCTAAAGTGATGCCCACGTCTTCAACCGTGTGATGACCGTCAACATGCAAATCGCCCTCGGCATCCATGTCTATATCAATCAGACTGTGGCGAGCGACCTGGTCTAGCATGTGGTCCAAAAAACCAATGCTGGTATGCACATGGGACACTCCAGTGCCATCAAGATTGATGCGTACCGTGACCTCGGTTTCCGCTGTGTTGCGGGTGAGTTCTGCGGTGCGATCCGTGCTATTTGTCAGGTGTTCAGGAAGTTCTGTTAAAGGATAGTTAGTCATAGTGATTCTTTCAGGGCGGCCATCATATTCTGATTTTCATCAAAGGTACCAACTGTCAGACGAAGACAGTTGGTTAACAGCGGGTGCATTTTAGAAACGTTCTTGATGAGAACGCCTCGCGCTTTCATATTGTCGAACGTTTTTTGTGCATCAGAGACGCGCAGCAAAATCATATTGGCTTCGCTTTGGAAGACCTGAACACGGTCAAGCTGGGAGAGAGCTTCAAAAAGTAGATCGCGCTGTGCGCATATATCTTTGGCTTGCGCTCTAAAAACATCTTCATGTTCAAGGGCAAACAGGGCAGCCTCGGCGTTGAGAACACTCACGTTATAGGGCGGGCGAACCTTATCAATCTGGGCAATCAATGCTTGATGCCCTACAAGATAGCCCAGTCGAACACCTGCCAGGCCAAACTTGCTCAAGGTGCGCAGCAGCACAACATGAGGGTCGTGGGCTAATCGGTCAAGGTAACTTTTGGATGCAAACGGCTGATAGGCCTCGTCAATCACCACCAGTGTGCCTTGTTCGCCTGCTGCTTTTATGACTGATGCCATGCTGTCATCGTCCCACAGGTTGGCACTGGGGTTATTGGGGTAGGCCAAAAAGAGGAGGGTAGGACGGTGATGCGCCATGGCGGTCAGCATGAAGGGTACATCTAGCGTAAAGTCTTCTTTTAAGGGGATACCCACGTAGTCCAGCCCCTGCCACTGTGCGCTTACTTTGTACATCACAAAACCTGGCTCTGGGGCCAGCACGCAGGCTTTTTGATAGCCGTTGGCAGCAGAAGGTGGCAGGGCGCAGGCCGTGGCCAACAGGCTAATCAGCTCGTCTGAACCATTGCCAAGCATCAGGTCAAAGCCTGCTGGCAAGGGTATGTGGCGTTTTAATGCGGACTGCAAATCATGAATGCACTGCCCCGGATAGCGGTTCAGCGCCACAGCACCGAGCCGCATCCCCAATTGGTTTTGGAGCTTTTGTGACAGCCGGTGCGGATTTTCCATGGCATCGAGCTTGATCATGCCCTGTGCGTTTTGCACAGGGTAAGCGTGCATGGCTTGCACGTCTTTGCGAATGCAGGCAAGAGGGTTAAAGGTCGGCATGTCAGTAGTATTTCAACGGTGTCGAGTGTTCAGTGTAAGGATATATACCTCACGCGGTCAAGATTGACCGGTTTTCAAATGTCTAAGAGGTGCAATTCTGCCGTGAAGCTGCGAAGAGTCGTAAATTGCTCTCAAAAAACCGGTCAAACTCAACCGCGCAAAGAATAGCTTAGGATATGGTCAAAATAAGTTGTGCATTTGGCCGTCAGAGTTGGGATGCTAGGCGCAAATTGTGCGGTGTGGCCCAGCCACATAAGCGATTTGTAACGACGCAGTGCGCCCAAATCTGACGAGCCAAATGCACAACTTATTATTGACCATATCCTTATGGCCGCCTCATCTTGCATGTGGTTGGCTGTTGGGTATCTTGTGCTGCGATGGTTTTGATCACCCGAAAACCGTAGCCTGAGCCTTCCACGTCCAACTTTACACCGGCTGTCCCCAGGCGATCCATCACCCCCACCACCAAAGGCTGCAAAAACTGGTGATCTGTGGCGCGCATACTTCCTCGTTGGGAATAAAAAGTGACTGCTGATCGCTCCAATGCAGTGGCAACCGCTACTGAATCAATCGTTCCAGCAGACTCTATGGCCTGCACAAGCGCTACAACCATCAATTGCATTCGCATGATCACGTAATCATCAGATGGCTTTGGAAAACGCTGGCGAAATGTTTGATAGAAAGCTTCGCTTTGCGGTGTAAAGACATTGGGCAGCCAATCGGCTACAACCACCACCTTGCCAATACCGGCATCGCCGAGGGTTGCCGGTACGCCCAGGGCGTTGCCATAAAAGGTATAAAACTTGCCATCAAAACCAACCTCCTTGGCAGCTTTGATCAGCAGTGTCAGGTCATTGCCCCAGTTGCCGGTGATGACGGCCTGCGCACCGCTGGCCTTGATTTTGGTGACATAGGGCAGAAAATCTTTGACCCGGCCCATGGCGTGCAGTTCATCGCCTACGATGCGAACATCGGGTCGCCTGCGTGACAACTGGCGGCGGGCTTCGCGTGCCACGGCCTGCCCAAAACTGTAATCCTGACCAATGATATAGACACTTTTCAATGCAGCATCGTCTTTGATGACCGACATCAAAGCACTCATTCGCATGTCGGCATGGGCATCAAATCGAAAATGCCAGAAACTGCATTTTTCATTGGTCAACATCGGATCAACTGCCGAGTAATTTAAAAACACCACCCGTTTGGAGGGTTCTCGCTCGTTGTGTTTGTTGATGGCGTCGATCAACGCTGCGGCGATGGCTGATGAATTGCCCTGCATCACAAAACGCGTGCCGTGGTCAATGGCAGATTTAAGCGCAGTCAAGGCCTCTTCGGTCTGACCTTTGCTGTCGTAGCGTTCAAGCACCAATGCCCTGCTGGCAGCCTTGCCCTTGAAACGTATGCCTCCGTGAGAATTGACACGCTCCACCGCCAACAACACATTGCGAAAAACGGCCTCACCCGTGTTGGCAAATGGACCACTCAAACCCTCAATCAGGGCGATTTTGATAGGTGAAGGGACAGTCTGTGCCGTAGCCACCAGGGGAAATAATACGAATAAAACAAGCCATCGCAAGGCCGACTGAAAAAAAATAGACATACTGATTTGGGCACGGGTTCAATTGAATGGGATTTTGTTATGCTGTCATAGGTATCATAAAGAGTTCGTCCTAAGAGAGCTGTTTGTCAAGAATTCCAAGAATTCCTAGTGCAACGGGTGCGTTTCAAAGTGATGTGACTTGGCTTGGGTACGACATCCAAATCCCCCTTAACCCTAGGTTGTGCATTTGGCTCGTCAGATTTTGGCGCACTGCGTCGTTACAAATCGCTTATATGGCTGGGCCACACCGCACGATTTGTGCCTGGCATGGCATCTTTAACTCTGACGGCCAAATGCACAACTTATTGTTAACCATATCCTAAGTGATTGTCAGGTAATATTTTTTATTTTTTACTGGAACTTCAGGTTAAAGATGACAACCCAACATATATCTAAATTGTCGTTGTGTTCGGCCCGGTTGGCTATTGTGCGCAGAGTTGTTCAGTCTTTGGTTTTGATCCTGGGGGATTTGATAGCATTTTTTATAGCTGCACTTTTCGCCAATGCTTACCCCCCACGGCAAAATGGGTATGTACATTTGGGCTTGATGGATTTATTTCAACGTCAAGAAATGGTAGCTTATGGTGTGCTTGTCACGGCATGGCTCTTGTGGTTTGGGTTGGCCAAACAGGTTTATACAAGGCGTAAACCCTTTTGGTCTGAACTGTGGCTGCTTGTTATGGGTACTGTTGTATTTGTGTTTGCCAGTGCGGCGGCTGTCGGCCTTTTAGGGAATCGTCTTGAGCTTCACTGGTTCTTTCGGGCGTGGCTGCCATTGATTCTATTGTTGGTGATAGCGCGTCAAGTCAGTCGGTGGCTGCTGAGTTGTTTGAAGTTGTGGAGCATTCCTGCTGTCATCATTGGCTATGGTAACAATGCTAAAGAGGCTTATTTAGCCCTGCAAAGCGAGTCTGGCATGGGTTTTTCCGTTGATGCATTTGTGGGTTTGCAAGGCAGTGATCATCGTCGAGCGCTAGAGCGCGTCAAAAGTCCTGTGGCGGCGATTCCCTTTGTTGTATTGGACGGACTGTCAAACAACGTAGGGCAGTTGCAGGGTTATCAATGCATCATTGCGATGGATGCCAATGAAACGCGGCAGCGTGATGCCGTTATCAGATTACTAAACCGTAATCATATCAAAGATATACATGTTATCCCTTCTATGCGGGGTGTGCCTTTGTACGGCATGGAAACTTATCATTTCTTTAGCCACGAGGTTTTATTGATCCAGTTGGGCAACAATTCGGCCAGCTTGTTGCACAAAGCATGCAAGCGTGTTTTTGATGTCGTGGGGTCTGTCGTCTTGTTGCTGCTTTTGAGTCCTTTGTTTGCAGTTTTAACCTACAAGGTAGCCATGGACGGTGGGCAGCCCATTTTTGGTCATACGCGTGTTGGGCGTTACGGCAAACTGTTTCAGTGTTATAAATTTCGGTCTATGGTGGTGGATGCGCAAGATGTCTTAACGCAATTGCTAGAGACTGACCCCTTTGCCAAAGCTGAGTGGGATCAGGATTTCAAGTTGAAAAATGATCCACGCGTGAGCCGTCTTGGAGAAATGATGCGGCGCACCAGTCTGGATGAACTGCCGCAACTTTTCAATGTATTGAACGGGGATATGAGTCTGGTAGGTCCGCGCCCCGTGGTGCCAGACGAACTTGCGCGTTATGGCGACGATATGGACTATTACCTGATGGTACGCCCAGGCATCACTGGCTTATGGCAGGTGAGCGGTCGCAATGATGTGGACTATCCTACCCGTGTGTATTTGGATGCTTGGTATGTCAAAAATTGGTCTCTGTGGTCAGACATGGCTATTCTTGTGAAAACAATTTCGGTCGTTTTTCAGCGCAAAGGCGCGTATTAATTCAGACAACCTGATATGTGCTGTGCCAAAACGGTGAAGGCATCGATATCTGCAACCGTGCGGCATTTACTCCCAAAGCCTGGTAATAAATACTATCAATAAAATAGCTGCTAACACATACTGGGCAAGGGCTAGAGCCATATTTCATGGATCAAGGATTGCACTTGGTTGAGCAGGTTTTTATGGGGTAGGAAATTTATTTTTGACCGTATCCCTACCTACAATACCGTAACCGTTTAGACCCCCTGACCACATTCCGTGATGTGTTGCTTGGGAGCGCGGGCGTCCCGCCCGCTGCGGGCAAGATGCCCGCGTTCCCAGCTTGGATGCCCATATCTGCGACGGATGGCTGTGATGGGGTCTAAACGG
>CAIYWD010000027.1 GCA_903929815.1 uncultured beta proteobacterium | reverse complement strand
GTCACAATGCGTTGCGCCAATCCTTCCACAATGGCAGTTTTGCCAACACCAGGTTCGCCAATCAACACGGGATTGTTTTTAGTGCGGCGCTGCAAAACTTGAATGGCACGGCGAATTTCATCATCACGGCCAATCACGGGAATCTGTGGGGTGGGTTGTTGCACACCATCTCTTCACCCTTTCCACTCTAAAAAACATAGCGCACTATGCAGTACTGACAAGCGTTAGAGCCGAATTTCGTGATACTCCATGAGTTTTTTTCTCGGGTTGGCAAAGCAAAAATAAATGCACCATTTGCCATACCCGCATCCCTCAGAGGCCTATTGGGTGGGGATTCTGATGGTCTTGACCTCAGGCTCATCGCCCGCTGAATGCACCTTGGCAAACGTCAAAATGACCTCGCGAACCAATTTGCGCTGGGGGGCGGGGAGTTTCAGGAAGGCTTCCAACGTTTCGCGTTCCAGATGGCCAATGCCTTCGTCCCAGCGTTGCTTTTGTCGCTGTACCGCATTGCGTACCGCTTCACCAAAGCGCAATACCTGGGGTTCAACTTTGAGCCATTCGGCAAGTACCTGAAGTTTTTCTTGCGAGGGAATCGCCTCACCACGCAGCCAACGGCGCACAGCTTGCATGGTTACCGAACGACCCCAGTAGCGAGTATTGAACTCTCGCTCCAACACCACAGGACGCACGGAATAGCCAGCCTGAGTCATTGCATCACTTAAACGCTTGGCAAATTCGGCTTTTTCATTCATAAACCGAAAGTTAAGTTTTTCGGCCAACAAAATAGAACTATCTGTTCATTTAGAACTAAACTCTTAGTTCACTTTTCACGAATAAAAAGTCATGCCCAAATCCCTGCTTGAACAATTGCCCGAAATTGTTGCCAATGGCCGAAAAGAAGCCGAAAAAATCCTGGAGGGTATCGAGAGCCGTCACCGGGTGTCGCTGCAAACGCGCGAAGTGGTGTTGCCCGCCAAAGACAGTGCGGTGCAGGACTGGATTGCTGCGCAACAACGCACCCATCAGCGCGAGGTCTTTGCACCGGGTCAGGGCAGTTTGATTGAGAACCCGCAGCCCCTGCTGGGCGATGCCGCCGCTTCACCCCCCTGGGCTAACCGCCTGATTTATGGTGACAATCTTTTGGCCATGGCTGCCTTGCTGGCCGGCGATGACAACACCCCCTCATTACGCGGCAAGGTCGATTTGATTTATATCGATCCACCCTTTGACAGCAAAGCCGATTACCGAACGAAGGTCTTGCTGCCCTCGCTCTCCGGCAGAGGGGACGGGGGTGAGGGCAGCATGGAACTGGAGCAAAAACCCACGGTCATTGAGCAATTTGCCTATTCAGACACCTGGAGCGATGGCACAGCTTCGTACCTGGCCATGATCACACCACGGCTGATTTTGATGCGCGAATTGTTGGCAGATACGGGGTCGATTTATGTGCATCTGGATTGGCATGTGGGGCATTATGTGAAATTGGTTATGGATGAGGTGTTTGGGAAAAGCAACTTTCGAAATGAGATTATTTGGCGCTACAGGAGAATGCCGGCACCTTCAAGCGATTTCCAAAAAATGCACGATTGTTTGTATCGATACGCAAAATCCAATGTATCGTATTTCATGCAACTCTTCGAGCCAAATTCACCTTCAACACTGAAGGCATTCGGTGGTAAAAAAATTATCACGACTTTCAAAGAAACAGGTGAAAAGATCGTGCAAGCAACCGAGGAAGATAGTGAAGGCACACGAATGTCCGATGTATGGGAGATTTCGTATGTTCAAGGTTCTGCGTCACATGAACGCACAGCAGGCGGTTATTACGCTACCCAAAAACCAGAAACACTACTTGAACGAGTGATCCAAGCCTCCTGCCCCCCCAACGGCCTAGTTGCCGATTTCAATGGCGGCTCAGGCACCACAGCCGCCGTCGCCGAAAAACTAGGCCGCCGCTGGATCACCACGGACATCGGCAAACCCGCCTGCATGATTATTCGCAAGCGCCTGATTGATCAAAATGCCAAACCCTTTTTGTACCAGGCCATTGGCGATTACCAGGTGGAGGCCGCCAAGGTCATGTTGGGGCGGGACTTTCGCATCGGCGACCTGTCACAAATTGTTCTGTCACTCTACGGTGCATTGCCATTGTCGCCAGAAAACAATCCACAGCGCAATCTGGGGCACATTGCGCCCATCAACATGCCCTCACTCCAACCTTCTCACAAAGGGCGAGGGAGCGAATTCAGAGGCAGCAAAACCCTGGTGCTGGCCGACTCCCCCAACAAGCTTACGGGCGCGACCACCCTGAAAAAGGCCATTGCCCAGCGCGATAACCTGATGGGCGGCTGGGACAAAGTCGTTGTTTTGGGCTGGAATTTTGAACCCTCGATTGGCGAAACCATCACTGCGCTGAACGACAACCGGCTTGAAGTGCTGGTCATTCCGCCCGACCTGATGGACCGTCTGAAAAAAAGCAAAGGCATAGACAAGCTGCGCGGCAAGGTGCGGTTTTCCAGCTTGCAGTATTTGACGATACACCCCATTGAGCGCAAAGCCCTCACCCCAGGGGCAAGGGAGAAAAACCAGGAAACACTCACCATCCAGCTTAAAAATTATGTGCTGCTGTCACCAGAAGCCATTAACCTGGATGACGCCAATCGCATCAAGCTGCAAGCGGTCATTAACAAAGAACCGCTGGCGCTGATTGAATACTGGGCTGTGGACCCGGACTATGACGGCAAAGTCTTTCGCTCCATTTGGCAAGACTACCGAGGCAACACCGCCAACGATGCAGATGCCCTGCGCGTCGTCACCCAGGCCACCGTCACCACACCCGCCAAAACGGGAACGCGCCTGGTGTGCGTGCGTGTGGTCGATGTGTTTGGCTTTGAGGCCGAGGTGGTGGCGACGGTGGGCGCTGTGTGAGCGACCACTTGTCACTTATTGCGTTCCATCTGTGCCACTCTCAGGTCATACGCTGTTTGAAGGTGAAGCCAGTATTGCGGCGTTTGACGCAAAGCTCGACCCATTCGCCAGGCCAATTCGGCAGTGACCGGGCGTTGACATGTCAGCAAAAGCGATATGCGCATGGGCGATACACCAATGGCCTTGGCGAATGCAGCCTGCGTCAGGCCCAGTTCGTGGAGTATTTCTTGCAGGAATTCGCCAGGGTGAATGGCCAGCGGATCGTTGTTCAATTTCAAGTTGTTCATGATGCCTTGACTTTAACGTTGTTCAGCCGCGTCAGAATCTTATAAAAATTGCTATGAATTTAATAGCTACACACGCATATTCCATCAGCGTTACAGCCAAATTTCATGGTGTAAAAAACAATCAATATTCATAGCAATCATGACCCCATTCAATACCTTCAACCCACTCGCTCTCTCCAAAGCCCTCACCGACACAACCCTTCAACTCTGCCAAGGCCTGGAATCCGGCACTGCCGAGATTTTGGACCACGTCACCCCCACCACGGCGGAACTGCTGCTGTGGTGGTTTGGCGATGACATGGTGCTGTCGCGTGGTGGATTGAAGTTTCACGCGGGCCAAAAGCAGGCCATTTTGAATGCCATTGTGGCGCACGAGGCGCTTGGCAAAGACCATGAACACTGGACGCTGCAAGATGTGTACAGGGCAGTTGCACCCGATGCACTGTTGTCGGGCACACGGCTGGCTGAAGTCGCACAGGACAAGCACGCGCACCCCAAATACTGCTTCAAAATGGCCACAGGCACGGGCAAAACCTGGGTGTTGCAGGCGATGCTCATCTGGCAATTGCTCAACAAAACGGCAGCTTTATCGCAAGGGTTGGATGATGCCCGCTTTACCCGACACTTTTTGGTGGTCACGCCGGGGTTGATTGTGTATGAGCGGCTGCTCGATGCCTTTTGCGGCAAGCCCATGAACGGCGGTGCGCGTGACTTTGGGACGTCTGACGTCAAACAGTTTGCAGACCTGTTTATTCCTGAGGTTCATCGTGATGCCGTCTTTGCCTTTGTTCGTGGCAATGTGTGCAGCAAGAGCGAGATTGGTCTGAAAGCCACCGGTAACGGCATGATTGCCATCACCAATTGGCATTTATTGACGGATGGGGCACAAGGGGATGAAGCGCAAGAGGTTCAAAACATTGAAGCCCCAGGTGCGCCACTGTCTGTGCAGCAGGTCATCCATGCCGTGTTGCCTTTGACCCCTGGGCGCGCCACCGGCAACAGTCTGGAGGTGCTGGACCGCCGTTATGCGCGTGGCAATGTGCTTGAATTTTTGGCCGGGTTGCCCGAACTGATGGTGTTTAACGACGAAGCCCACCATATTCATGAATGCAAACGCGAAGGTGAATTGACCGAGGTGGAGTGGCAGCACAGCCTGTCCAAAATTGCACAAACCAAGGGGCGGCGTTTTGTTCAAATGGATTTTTCAGCCACACCGTACAACGACGTGGGCGCAGGCAAAACCAGGCGCAAGGTTTATTTCCCGCACATCATCACGGACTATGACTTGAAACGCGCCATGAAGGATGGTTTGGTGAAGTCGATTGTTTTAGACCGGCGCAAGGAAATTGGCGCATTGCCGCTGGACTTCAAAGCCAAACGCGATGAGCAGGGCAACCCCACGTTAAGCCAAGGCCAGCGGGTGATGCTGCGCGCAGGGGTTAAAAAACTGCGAAAGCTGGAGGCCGACTTTGCCCTGCTGGATAAAAACCGTCACCCCAAAATGCTGGTGGTGTGTGAAGACACGAGTGTGACGCCTTGTGTGGCAAAGTTCTTTGCCGACGAAGAAGGCTGGGGCGAAGAGGAAGTGATGGTGATTGATTCGGGCAAAAAGGCCGAGTTGGGCGAAAAAGACTGGGCGCCGGTCAGAGCGCGCCTGTTCAGTGTGGATAGCCACGCCACGCCCAAAGTGATTGTGAGCGTGCTGATGCTGCGCGAAGGGTTTGACGTGAACAACATCTGCGTCATTGTTCCCTTGCGATCGAGCCAGGCGCAGATTCTGCTGGAGCAAACCATGGGGCGGGGTCTGCGGCTCATGTGGCGGGGAAGCGACTACGAAGAGCAAAAACACGAAAACCGCCAGCGCATTAATGCAGGTCAGGAGCCCAACAGCTTGCTTGACGTGCTATCGATTGTGGAACACCCCGCGTTTCAGTCGTTTTATGACGAGCTGATCAAGGAAGGTCTGGCAGGCACAACGGGCGATGAGATGGATAACACATCCAGCACCGGCGATGTGATGGCCGCAGGGCTGCGCGAGGGGTATGCGGCTTTTGATTTTGGCATTCCCTTTATCGTTCAGGAAGCAGACGAAATGCGCGACCACAGTGCTTTTGATCTGGCCGCCCTGCCCGCATTTACCGCCATGGGCATGGCACAGCTCACTGGCCTGTTGGGCAAGGGTGACACCTTTATTTCGCAAGACCTGCAAAGCGCCACGCTGTTTGGCGACTACAGAGTGGATGGCGCGGTGATGAATGTGGGCGGCTATAACGAGTATTTGTCTCGCCTGACCCGCCGCATCAGCCAGGCCTTGAGTTCGCCCGTTGCCAAAGGCAGCAAAGTGGCCTCGCACCAGGCCAAACCCTATTTGCAAATGAACACGGCTGATTTGACCGGCTGGCTGGATGATTACATCTGGCTGCATTTGTTTGGTGAAGCCTTTAACCCCATGGAGGGCGAAAACTGGCGCGTGTTGCTGCTCCAACCGGTGGTTGATCACATCACTCAGGTGTTTGCTGTGGCCTTGTTGCAGTCCGAGCAAAAGCATCAGATGGGTCAAACGGAAGTGCGCTTGCGATTCCTGAGCGAAGTGCCCAAACTGATGATGCGCGAATGTCATTCGGTGGCGGTGTCCAAGTGCATCTACACCCGACTGGGCTGGCCGGCACACAACGGCGGGCTGGAGCGCACTTTCATCCACTGGGCGCAAGCCGATTCACAGGTGCAGGCGTTTTGCAAAATCAGCGAAAACCGCCACACCTTTGCCCGGTTGCGCTATGTCAAGGACGATGGTTTGCCTGCGTTTTATTCACCCGATTTTCTGGTGCGCACGAAGGATGCGGTGTATTTGGTGGAAACCAAAGCGCAAGCGCAAACCATTCACCCCAATGTGCAACGCAAACTCAAAGCCGCACTGAACTGGTGTGAACGCATCAACAGCCTGAGTGAAAAGCAGCGTGGCAGTGCGCCGTGGCACTATGTTCTGCTGGCTGAAAACGTGGTGAATGAGTGGCAGGGCAAGGGGGCACGTCTGGCCGAATTGCTGCACTATGCCCGGCTGCGGCCAGTGGCAGATGCGTCGCTGCAAGGCGCATTGGCGTTGGGATGAATTCCTTCAGACGGCTTCCCACTTGAAAACGTGCGAGGACTGACCACAAAACCTCTGTTCTGGCGATTCATGACAGGCACATCCCATACTTTTTTAGCCAGACCAACTCCATTTTGAAGCGACCAACCACGCTGAAAAGACGGTCTGGCTTGTTTTGAGAAGCTATTGATTTTGGCCCACGTTTTCTCTCAAAGAGGATTTATGATGGGTTGGACTCAGCATGCCTTACGTGGGCTTCCCACTTAAGGCGGGACAGGGGGGTGCGATTCAAACTGATGTGGAAAAACCAACCCTCTCCCAGCGGGAGAAAGTTGGGGTGAGGGTTGCCCAAATAACAAGCCTTTTTGCCCTGTAACGCACGCCCAGCCTACATAGTTAGCTATTGATAATGACCTACCATCCAGAAAGTGGGACAGGAAATTGAGGCAAAACCATCGAATTTCGACAGCCTGGGGTTGGGGTGAGGGTTGGTTTTTCCACATCAGTTTGAAACACACCCGTACTCAAACCCAATTGAAACGGATCAGCTTCAAAATGGCGCACGGCGCGCTGCCATGCGTCACGATAGTCGATCCGGTGGGCGCGGTTTTATGTTTTGTGCATTCCCAAGGCGCGCATCACGCAAAACTGAATTGACCGGGTGAGCGAATGGGATCCACGCTAACGGTAATGGTGCTCTTGGGCAAAAACTTGCCTTCTAGCAACAATTTGGCAAGTGGGTTTTCAATGCGTTGCACAATGGCGCGTTTCAGTGGACGGGCACCAAACAGAGGGTCAAAACCCACCCTGGCCAGTTCGGCTATGGCCTTATCACTGATCTCCAGATTCAGATCCATATGCGCCAAGCGTGCTTTGAGCACTGAGAGTTGAATTTTTGCAATATCGGCAATGTGCGACGCATCCAATGCATGAAACACCACGGTTTCATCAATGCGGTTCAAAAATTCAGGGCGGAAATGGTTTTTAAGCTCGGCTATCACTGCATCTTGAATATCTTCTGCATCCTGGCCGACCATGTTTTGAATCAACTGTGACCCCACATTGCTAGTCATCACAATCACCGTGTTTTTGAAGTCCACTGTGCGACCCTGACCATCGGTCAAACGACCATCGTCCAACACTTGCAACAGCACAT
>CAIYWD010000026.1 GCA_903929815.1 uncultured beta proteobacterium | reverse complement strand
ATTAATCGGTGTAAGGATTAAAATATTTTGAAGTCATGATTTTTGTCTCTGCTAGAAATAATAAATTATTGATGAATTTTGAATCATGGAGTGTCATTATTTTGATGGAAATATCGCATTCCCCTCATACCCATGTCAGTTCTTCGTAACCGTTGAGACCCCACCATCGTCATTCCCGCCTTCGCGGGAATGACGACATTTGACATGTTACAGTTCTTCTGCTTCAAACGCCACAATATTGCGCGCATCACGGCTGAACTCCACGCCTATCAAAGTGATGGCGCAGCCGCTTGAACGGTATTTGGCAGCGTAGTTTTTAGCCTTGAGTTGTGCCAAGGCACGGCCTTCGGGGACGAGTTCAACCACTTTGAATTCAAACAACAAAATTCGTTTTTGAAAGCGAACCGCCATGTCAAGGCGGCCTTTGTTGCTGCTGTCTTCAACCGTGATGTTCAACCCCAAGGCGGCAAAATAGCTGTAAAACACACCTGCGTAATAACCTTCATAATTGGCAATGGGATTATTGCGATACCAGTCTGTGGGAATACTGTCAAAAAAAGCAGTAAATAACTCTTGCATGGCGCTTAAATTGTGGGCATCAAGAATATCGTACAACCTGGTTCGATTTTCAATACGCACTCGTTTGCTTTGCACCAGGGTATCCAACAAACTGTTGTGCAAACTGATAATCACCTCTCGATTAGGGTAGCCCATGCGGTACAGCGTATCTTGCCCCTGCATTTCCTGACGCTCAATGGTCAAGTAACCGGCCTGAAACATCAAGGCTTCAACTGGAATGTTATCGACATCAAAGGTTGAAAGCAGGTCGCTGTCTGCACGAAAAGTGCCCAAGTCGGGGATAAAGTTATTGCGCTCAGTGAGGAGCTTGATTAAAAATGAGGGCGTACCCGATTCAAACCAGAATGAACGACAACGCCGCTCATCAAAACAAAACAACAAATCATGCGGGTTATAAACTGGTGTTCCCAACCAGTTGTAGCCGTTGTACCAAGACCTGATTTCGTCACGATCCAAATCAAAAAGCTCAGGGGCAAATACAGTATCAACATCATGTTCTGTATAGCCGCATATAGCGCTGTAACGCGCATCCAGTGTCATATCTTTCAGATTATTAAGCCCTGAGAATAAACTAACTTTTGAGAATTTTGAGACGCCGGTTAAAAAGACAAACTTCAAATGCTCATCTGCGCCTTTCAGAACAGAGTACAGGTTTTTTAACCCCTCACGCATTTCAGTCGCTGCCGCTCTGTCCTCAATGTTGTCCAAAATGGGTTTGTCGTATTCATCAATCAAAACAACGACGCGTTGCTGTGTTTTTTTGTGCGTTAAGGCAATGAGTTCACCGAACTGTCCACTCACACTTTTGTGTTGGCAACACACACCCAAGGTTTGTTGGCTGTCTTGCATCATTTCCATGATGCGTTGGTCTAATTCAACACGGTTGCGTAATACTCCACCTGTAAAACTAATGCGAATCACGGGGTATTTTTGTGACCAATCCCATTGTTTTTCGGCTGCCAATCCTTTGAACAGGGCAACGTTGCCTTCAAATAATTCTTTCAAGGTATCCAAAAAGAGGCTTTTGCCAAATCGACGTGGACGGGACAAAAAGTAGTATTTCCCAGTAGCAATAAGCTGAATGGCGATGCCCGTTTTATCCACATAATAAAACCCATCTTCCAGAATTTCCCGCAAGGTTTGAATGCCGATAGGTAGTTTTTTGCGAGGCATGGGTGCGGGAGATTCAGATAACACAAGCGTGTTCATGGGTGAGATTCCTCTGATGAAAGTGATGACAAATTAAGGATATGGTCAATAATAAGTTCCGCTCCCTACGTTTCAAGGGCTAAATCATCATTTGTTTGCACGATAACTAAAAGTCCAACGGTCATTGGCCAAAAAATTGCTGATGCTGGCCGTCACAATGGCAATGCCGTTAGCCAATAGATAGTGAAGGGAGTGGGACAAATACAGGGTCAGCCCGTACTGCAAGGCCATGCCCAACCATGAGGCCATGGCGTAGCGACCCAATTGACGGGCGATGATGGATGTGCCGTTTTGTGGATATTCACCGTCAGCAGAGACGCGATCAGCCCATGTCCAAAGCCTGTTCCAGGTAAAGTTATGAACCGTGGCAATGGCAATGGCCAGCGCCAATGAGGCGTAAAGACGCTGCCTTGTGTCGGCAATGGTGGCAATGGTGGCAAAAAAATGCTCTTGGGCCAAGTACAACACTATCATATTGACCACCGTGCCACCCGCTCCCACTAACCCAAATTTGATGTAGCGAATGCCTGCCAGCCATTGAATGACAACCGATGCCTTCATCCTAGATTCCTCAGTTGACCGCTTATTATCTTCACTAAACCGTTATGAAAATTGATATTTGTTACTTCGATGGAAGTGTACCTTTTGGGTGAGAGCGCTACGCACCCGATTGAGCTACTGGCGACACGTCTGGGGGTGTTGTTCCTCCTTGCAGGCAGTAGCCTGCAGCGTCGTCACGCCTACCCTGATGCGCCGCCAGTAGCCCACTCGGGCACGTTCAACTGAGGAATCCAGGATCATGGCGATGCGGTATGGGCAAGTAAATTCAGAGCATCGGCCAACACCGGCTCAGGCGCAATACGTTGGAGGCATTGGTTGTCTCCATCGCAAAAAGTTTGGCGGTGGTTGTAGGCTGAAAGACACGGCGAACAGGCGATGTGAGATTCCAGAATATGCGCTTTTTCGCCCAGTGGGCCATACAGGAGACTGGTTTCAGGGCCAAAAAAAACCAGGGTGCGAATGGGTGTCAGGCTGGCAAAGTGGCCGGGGCCACCGTCGTTGGTGATGAGCAAATGGGCAGCATGAAACAGCATGAGCAATTCACGGATGCTTTTGGTGTAGCCGGTCAAATCGACACAGCCATCGTTGGCAATGTCACGAAGCAGTTGACCAGCCAGTAGGGCATCGCCACGCAAACCAATCAGGCCCACTGCGTGGCCTGCCGCGCACAGTCCTCTGGCCAGTGCTGCATAGTTGGATGCAGGCCAGGCACGCTCAGGGAGCAAACCGCCACCGGCATACAACAGCACCAATTTTCGGCCTGCCAGTGCGGGGTAATCAGCCAGCAATTTTTGGCGATAGGCATGAAGGGCGGCAGGTTCAAAGGGGACGGACAACTCTGTCTTGGAAGGAAGCTCTCGAACGGGGGCAGCCTTGTTGCGCGGCATGGAGGCATCGTTTATGGCATCGACCAAAGACAAAAACTGCAAGGTGATGTGCCGATAGGGGTTGTAGGGAATGGCGCGATTGATAAAACTGCCACGGTACAAACCCTCTTGCGTGTGCGGTGTAAAGCCCACGCGCACTCGAGCGCCACTCCAGTAGCTCATCAAACTACTGATGCGTGAAAACAGTTCGCAGTCCATCACCACATCGATCGGGAGTTGGCGCAGCCTTTTGCTCACACGCCAGATGTCACAAATCAATCGCACACCCGAACTGTCATCTAAGGTGTGCAGATGTTCAGTTCTGGCCAGCCCTAAAAGAATGGCTACTTCCTGATTTTTTTGAAGTTGCAGCAGATGCACCGTGGCATGGGGGTAACGCTGGCGCAGCGCTGCAAACATAGGCCCCGCCAACACCACACTGCCCATTTCTGAGAGCATCACCACCAAAATATGTTGTGGATCTGACGGGCGCACAACCTGGGAAGTGCGAACCAGCCGTGCCCATAAGGACACGACAGCACACAGCACCTGGCCCAACCATCGGTCCAACCAGCGCTGCGTCTGTAGGTTCATCGGGGGCAATTACAGACCGGCTGCAGCGCGCAAAATTTGGGCGCGGTCGGTACGTTCCCAGGTAAATTCAGGCTCTTCACGGCCAAAGTGACCGTAGGATGCCGTTTTTTCGTAAATGGGACGCAGCAGATCAAGCATTTGAATAATGCCTTTGGGGCGCAGGTCAAAATGGGTATTGACCAGTCCGGCGATGATTTCATCAGACAAGATACCCGTGCCTTCGGTATAAACGGTCACATTCATCGGCTTGGCCACACCAATGGCGTAAGCCACCTGAATTTGACACTGACGCGCCAGCCCTGCCGCCACCACATTTTTGGCCACATAACGGGCGGCATAAGCAGCAGAACGATCCACCTTGGAGGGATCCTTGCCGCTAAAAGCACCACCGCCATGCGGGCAAGCGCCACCGTATGTATCGACAATGATTTTGCGACCGGTCAGGCCACAGTCGCCTTGCGGCCCTCCCACCACAAATCGACCCGTGGGGTTAATCAGGTATTTGGTGTCTTCGGTCAGCCACGCCTTGGGCAACACAGGCTTGATGATTTCTTCACGAACCGCTTCATAAAACGCATCGGTCATGCGATTGCCCAGGCTCATTTCGGGGGCGTGCTGGGTGGAAAGAACCACGGTGTCAATCGAGTGGGGTTTGCCATCGACATAGCGCATGGTCACCTGGCTTTTGGCATCCGGACGCAAAAATGGCAAACGACCATCTTTGCGCAACTGTGCCTGACGCTCGACCAACCGATGGGCGTAGTAAATGGGTGCAGGCATCAGCTCGGGGGTTTCGTTGCAGGCATAACCAAACATCAGTCCCTGGTCGCCAGCTCCGGTATTCAAATGGTCGTCTGAGGCATGATCGACACCTTGGGCAATGTCGTTGCTTTGCTTGTCGTAGGCCACCAACACGGCGCAACCCTTGTAGTCAATGCCGTATTCGGTGTTGTCGTAGCCAATGCGCTTGATGGTGTCGCGTGCTATCTGAATGTAATCCACATGTGCATTGGTGGTAATTTCACCGGCCAATACCACCAGGCCTGTGTTGCACAGGGTTTCAGCAGCGACGCGACTGCGGGGGTCTTGTTTGAAAATTGCGTCCAGAATGGCATCGGAAATCTGGTCAGCCACCTTGTCGGGGTGGCCTTCAGAGACCGATTCAGAAGTAAAAAGAAAGTCGTTCGCCATGATAAAAGCTCCAAAATAAAAGTTAACAACTGTTTGGCGTTGCTTGGGGCTTTTGGGGCTTTCGGCGAACGCTTTAGCAGACAGGGCAAAACATTAGGTGACCTAAGGTTTTGATAAACACACCACATTAACCCGGGTAGGGTATATGCCTGTGTACGTCGCTCTGCAAGTAGTTCCGTAACTCAGCGACGCATTAAGTTTATAACATAGTCTTATGGTCAAGGGTCGAAGAAGAAGCTAACGGGGTGCGGTTCAAAGTGTTGGGGCTTGGGTTGGGTGCGACATCCAAATCCCCCCTAACCCCCTTTTTCAAAGGGGGGAATGAGAACGGTTAGCCTATTTGGGCACAGCGCTGTATTTGTCCCCCCTTTGAAAAAGGGGGGTAGGGGGGATTTGGTTTTTGTATTGCACCACATCACTTTGAAACGCACCCAAGCTAACGGGGGGGGGGTGCAATTCAAAGTGATGTGTATCTTCGTCACACTCTCTACGAAGGCTTTTACATCATTCGCCCAGCCCTATGCTTGTCGTGCATTGCGTGGTGCAGGCTCATCCTCTGCCACGATACGCTCTGCCCAGGGGCGAAGTTTGCCCGCATCAGCGCGCAAAATCTCGTACTTGACGGAAAGAATTTGTGCAGGGTGCATGGAAAAACTGCGCAACCCCATTCCCAACAAAAGCCGAGTCATGGTGGGGTCACCCGCCATTTCGCCGCAGACACTCACCGGTTTGCCACAGGCACAGGCTTGTGCGATGGTGTTGGCCACCAAGCGCAAGACCGCAGGGTGCATGGGGTCATACAAATGCGCCACAGATTCATCAGCACGGTCAATGGCCAATGTGTATTGAATCAAGTCATTGGTACCAATCGACAAAAAATCAAAGTATTTCAAAAATACGTTCAGCGTCAAGGCTGCTGCCGGAATTTCAATCATCGCACCGACCTTGACCGTGCCGTAAGCCATGCCCAAATGGTCCAACTGCACACGCGCATGGTCAATCAAGGCCATGGTTTGACGAATTTCGCTGGCATGAACCAGCATGGGAATCAGCAATTGCGTAGGGCCATGCGCTGCAGCTCGCAAAATGGCACGAATTTGGGTCAAAAACATGGCGGGGTCTGCCAGACTCCAGCGAATGGCACGCAAACCCAGTGCGGGATTCAGGTGGGCATCGTCACGCAATCTATCATCTAGAGGCTTGTCAGCACCAATATCCACGGTACGAATGGTGACAGGCAGCCCTTGCATGCCTTCAATGGCACGCCGATACGCTTGGTATTGTTCTTCTTCGTTGGGCACTTTACCCAAGCGTCCCATGAACAGAAATTCACTGCGAAACAGGCCTACTCCCATCGCACCTGCCTGGACAGCGTTCATGGCATCTTCAGGCACTTCAATATTGGCCAGCAATTCAATTTTTTGACCATCGAGCGTGATGGCTACGTTGGGCAACAAGCGCAACAATCGATCGCGATTGAGTTCACCCTGGCTTTGTTTGTATTTGTATTCGGCCAACAAAATGGGGGAAGGGTCCACCATCACCACGCCAGCATCGCCATCAATGATGACGATGTCATCCTGATGAACCAGTTGGCTACAAAGCCGCAGACCTACCACAGCAGGAACATCAAGACTGCGCGCCACAATGGCCGTGTGCGAAGTTTTGCCACCTACGTCAGTGACGAAACCAGCAAACACGCTGTTTTTGAATTGCAGCATGTCCGTAGGTGACAAGTCATGCGCCACCAAAATCAGTGACAGGGCATCAGCGTTGTTGCGCACAATGGGTTGACGCGAATGTTTTCGCCTGTCGTGTTTGGGATCTGGCGCTACCGGCGCAGGAGCACCGTGCATGGCACGCAGTACTTTTTCGGTGATTTGTTCCAAATCGGCCTTGCGTTCACGCAAATAGTCGTCTTCTATCTCATCAAATTGGCGCGCAATGACTTCAAACTGAGTGGTCAATGCCCACTCGGCGTTGTAGAGCCTGTCCGTGATCCAATACTTGACACCACGCTCCAGTTCTTCGTCTTGCAACAAAAGCAGATGCACATCAAGGAGGGCAGATAGCTCATGTGAGGTTTCTTTGGGTCCTTTGTGACCCATACTGAGCTGCAAGCGGTGAATTTCATCGACCACAGCATTGCGACCCTCACGAACACGCATGACTTCAGAGCTCACCTGTGTGGGTTCAATGAAGTAGTGCGCAACATCCGGACGACTAGACACCATGAGCACTGCCCGCCCTATGGCTATTCCCCTGGAAACTACCAACCCATGAATGGAGAATGTCATTCGTTTTCTCCAAATTTGTCAGCAATCAGCGCCAGCAAGGCATTCATGGCTTCTTGTTCTTGTTCGCCCTCGATTTCAATCTCCACCACAGAACCCATGCCTGCTGCGAGCATCATCACGCCCATGATGCTTTTGGCATTGATACGACGATCGTTTCGAGACATCGATATCTCACAGCGAAAACTGCCTGCCAATTTGGTCAGTTTGGAGGATGCACGCGCATGCAAGCCCAATTTATTGATGATGGTCGCTTTTGATTTGATCATGGTGTTGGTGGTGTTGGGGTTGGGGTGACATCAACCTGCGTAACACCCTGCGTACCACCTGCCATGGCACGATCAACCAGGATATCAAGAGGCTCGCTGCAGTAGGTGACTGCGCGCAATAACATGGGTAAATTGACACCTGCCACCAATTGGGAGTTCACACCGTCAACCAACTGTTGTGCCACATTGCAGGGTGTAGCGCCCAACACATCGGTGAGCACCAGAATGTGCTGGGTGCGAAGCAAATTCATGCCGACTTTGGCTGACGACAAGATGTCTTCAAGAGGCATTTGGGGTTGGACATCCAAAACAGACAACACCTGCGCAGCATCAGGAAAAACATGCAGCACACACTGGCGCAACGCACTTGCGAGTGGGGCATGAGCAATGATGAAAATGCCGTTATTCATAGGTAGGAGTGAGTCACAGTCAAATGTGCGATTATGACTTTTTAGAGTGAAAGAACAGCCGCATCAAACAAACGCACCCGTCATTCCCGCGAAGGCGGGAATCCAGAAGAAACACAGGCAAATGGCCATGCAATAACAATCACTGGATTCCCGCCTTCGCGGGAATGACGCAGGTGTTTCATCATTTGGGGTGGATTGGAAAGCCATGACACTCACAGTGCATCCCAAGCGTACAGCAAGGATCGAATTCACCTTGCCAGGAACTATAAAAATAGTAGCTACCAACGCATACTGCATAAGGGCTAGAGCCTGATTTCTTATATAAAAAATTCTGCTCTCACTGTGTGTGAAAGCAGGATTAACTGATGTAATTGAAGAGCGACAGCTTTTGTACCTGGGCATAGCTTTGCAGCGCTGCCTGGTAGCCGGTTTGCTGAAGGTTGAAGTCAGAAATTCCCTTGACCATGTCAAGGTCTTCAGCACGGGATCGGTCAGCTTCGAGCTGCTCACTGCGTACTGTTTGATTGTTGTACATACGGTCAGCCCGATTGATCAGTTCTCCCGCCTGCCCACGCACAGCCAACACGTGCCCTATGCCAATGTCAATGTTTTGAAGTGCCTGGCTGACGGCCAAACTGGCATTGTGGGCGTTGGGTGCGTTGCCAATGTCATTGATGGCCGTATCCAGTACGCTAAACAGACTGGCGCTGGGGGTGATGCTGAGGGTGTCTGTCGCGCTTGGGGTTCCTGTGATCGTCAGACTCAAGCCCCCAAACGTCACAGGGATGTTTTTGTCAGTGCTGGGGTAATCTGGTCCAGACAAAGTGACTGGCACTGGCGCGTTGGGTGTGGTGCTGCCCTCCGGGGTTTCTGTGACGGTGTAGGTGGCCTTGCTGCTACCTGCTACCGTGCCCGTTCCAATAACCATGTTGCTGATGGTGTAAGACGATCCGTTGATTTGACTGGCATCGGTCAGAGTGACTGTGCTTGCGTTCAACTGTGTCAGTTTGTCGCCCATTTGAACGTTGTAGGCAGCATCAATGGACGGGTCAAACATAAAGGCGCTGTCGCCGTCCAGTGCATACGGAATGGCCACGTCAGTGCTGGCCGTTTGACCTGGCAAGCCTTTGAAAGTGTAGTCAGGGGCTGTCGCCTGGGGGCCAACAAAAGGGGTCAGTGCGCTTCCCAATGCGCCAAACAGGGGTAATCCGTTCGTGTCTTTGGTGTTGGCCAGTGTATAAATGTTGTCACGCAACCCCTTTAATTCATTCACAAAAAACCGGCGCTCTGTGCCGCTGTTGACACCATCGCCCGCATTGACCACCAGTTCACGAAAACGTTGCAGTGCATCTGTCACATCGCCCAAAGCGCTCTCGGCTGTGGCGATGGCATTGCGCTGGGAGTCCAGGGCGCGTTGATCAGCAGCTATGCGGCTGATGCGCGTCCGGGCACGCTCGGCATTGGCCGTGTTGGCGGGGTCATCGCTGGGGCGCACTATTTTTTTGCCTGCCGTTAAATTGGCTTGCGAATCTGATAACTTGTTCTGCCGATTGGAAATATTGCGCAGAGAAGCATCATAAGTATTGGCTGTTCCGGTTCGTTGAATGTAGGCAGACATTTGCTAATTCCTTTGCATGGGTTAGCGTGAGACGGATTGGATCAAGGTGTCGAAAATACCTTGTGCTATCTGGATAACTTTGGCAGATGCCTGATAAGCCTGCTGGTATTGAATCAGCTTGGCGGCCTCTTCATCTAGGTTGACGCCTGACACACTGGTACGGTCGGTCTCCAAAGTGGTGGCAATTTGACTGGAAACGTCCGATGTGAAATTGGCGCTTTGGGCGCGGATGCCAATGTGGGCAATCAATCCGGCGTAGCCATCGGTCAAGGCAGCGCCATCAAACATGGTTTGGTCACGCAGGTTGAGCATGGCTTGTGCATTACCGGTATTGGAATTGCGGTAGTCTGTTGACTGCGCATCGACCGTGAAAGTGTCACCGGCTTGGGGCGTTCCCTGCAACACCACAGACCATTCGCTTAAAGGGGTCGTGGCTGGCGCTGTTCCTTCAATGCTCTGCCCCGTGGTATAGGTAAAACTACCTGCTGCGTCGCTGCGCGTGTAAGTTGCTGTTCCTGTAAATGTCAGTTTGACAGGCACATTCACGGGTGGATTGGTGCGTGCTGTCAATTTTGAGAGCATCAAGCTGCCCGTGTTGCTGACACCCATTTGCCCCATCACCGGACTGGCGACCGCCAACGCGCGCGGTGTGGAAAACTCAGCCTGAATATTGCTGGCCGATGTGCTGAAAGGTTTGATTAAAAACCGGTCGCCCGCCTGGGCGGTGCCGCTGTCTTGTGTGAGCTTAAGACCATCCACCACCACAGGGCCATTGGCAAAATCAAAAGCGGTGATGACACCATCGGATCGACGCGTGATGTTGCCAGACGTTGCGCCTGAAAAATTGATTTCGTAATCTGCCCCCGAGAATTTGTTGACATCGTCAATCGCCAGCCCCAGCGTCGCTGTGCCCGTATTGATGCTGGCAGGGGAGGTGGGTTGAAAAATATTTTTAGCACCAAAGGCGGTGGGTGTCAATAAGTTACCCCCCGGGTTGCCGTCCATGTCCAGCCCTAGCTTGTGCTGCTCGTTCATGCTGGTGCTGATGGCCAGGGTAAAACGCCCCAAGAGGTTTCTGCCTTCGTTCAAGTCATTGTTTTGAAACTTGATCAGACCAGAAATTTCTCCCCCTCCAAGGCTACCCTCTTCCATCACCTGGTCCTGACCATTTCGGCTGATGGCCAGTTTGCTTTTCATGGGGTCGTTGAAGTCATCCGACACCCGTTTCAAAGACGACACCGATGTGCCCATCACCAGGGGTTGGCTACCCGCCACGAAAACGCCCAGCGTGCCATCAGCGTTCTCGATGGTGGTGGTTTGAATATAGCCATTCAGCTCACGAACCAGTTGATCGCGTTCGTCAAGCAAATCGTTGGGCGTATGACCGCTGCCTGTTGCGCTGGAGATGCGCTGATTGATGGCAGCAATGGATTTGACGATGCTGTTGGCGGTGGTCACCTTTTGGTCAATTTCCTGATTCACCCGGGTCTGTAAATCGTCCAGACTTTGTGAAGTCGTTCTCATGCGGGAGGCCGTTTCACTGACGCGGGTCAGGGCGACGGTTCTAGCCGTCTGGTCGGTCGGTGCACCGGCCACATCGGCAAAGGCGTTGAGCATGTCACTCACAGCTTCGCCCAAAGCACTGGTCCCTGTGGGAAAAATATCCTCAAGCATTCGCATTTTTTCAGCGCGTGCCGTGTCACCGGAACTGACAGAACCGGCCAGTGCGGATTGGCGAGTCAGAAATTCGTTGTAATTGCGCGTGATGGTTTGAACATCAACCCCTTTGCCAATGTAGCCTACACCGCTGATTTGTCCTTCTGTTGTTTTCAAAACAGCCGACTGACGCGAATAGCCCGGCGTGTTCACGTTGGCAATGTTGTGCCCTGCGGTCTGCAAAATGGTCTGATTGGCCTGCAGAGCCCTGGAGGCGACGTTCAGAAGGCTACTCATACGCTATGGGCGACCACTTGCGTGCGTTGTTGCAGACGTTGTGTGGCTTCAATGGCGCGACTTAACTTGTTGGCGTATTGCGGGTCAGTCGCATAACCCGCTTTGTGCAGGCTGGTGGCAAAAGCCATGGCAGAGCCGTTTTTCAAGTCAACCTTGGCGTAACGCGGCGATTGCGTGATCATGCGGGCGTAATCCCGAAACGCTTCATCATACGAGCCGTAGGCACGAAATTTGGCCACCTGCTTTTGGGCAACACCATTGACAAATTCGGTCGTGGTGACTTCGGCTACCTTGCCTTTCCAGCTCGATCCTGCCTTGATGCCAAACAGGTTAAACGATGATGCACCGCCGCGCAGTTTGATTTCATGCTGTCCCCAGCCTGTTTCAAGTCCCGCCTGACCCACCATGTAACTTGCCGGAATACCCGTTTCTTTTTCAATGCGGATGGCGGCATCGGTATGACGCTCTACAAAATTGCTTTGGTTGGATGTGGGCTTGGGGGTGTTGGCACGGTAAGCTGCGAGCGATGAACTTTTTTTCAGGACGGTCAAAGGCGGCTGGCTTGCTTTGGTATCGAGTGACTCAGGCTTGATGCCCATTTGCTGTGATAACTGGGCGGCAATCAAATCAGACAAGCCGCCGGGCTGGCCGGACATCTTGACGGCAAACTGTTGATCCAGCAGGTCACTCCCTAAGTCACTGCCCGGGTTGTCCATCAGACCGGACTTCATGGTGGCCTCGCGCATGCTTTTGATGAGTTCGCGCATGAAGAGCGATTCAAATTGCTTGGCCGTTTCCTTGATGGCCGCAGGGCTGCTTTGCCCTGCTTGCAGTTTAAGCGAGTTGAGCGAATTGGCATCGGCAGCCAGCGAATTCGAGGCCGTGCTGATTTGACCCAGGCTCATCAGATCACCTCCAGTTCAGCGTTGAGTGCGCCTGCGGCCTTGATGGCTTGCAAAATGGCCAGCATATCCTGCGGAGTGGCGCCCAGTGAATTCAAGGCACGCACGACATCAGAGAGCAGTGGTGCTGCGGGAAGTTCAATCAACATGCCTGGTTCGTTCCTGATTTGAATGTTGGATTTTTCAGTCACTGTGGTTTGACCCTCTGACATGGCATTAGGCTGACTGACACTGGGTGTGCTGGTGATGCTGATGGACAAATTGCCGTGGGCAATGGCCACAGGGCCGAGCGTGACCGCCTGGTTCAATGCAATCGAGCCTGTGCGTGAATTGATGACCACCTTGGCCGAGGGCACTGAAGAGGTGAGCGGCAGTTCTTCAAGCTCGGCCATAAAGCTCACCCTCTCGTCAGGTGTCATGGGGGCTTTCACTCGGATGGTGCGACCATCGAGTGCCTGTGCAGAACCGGCGCCAAATCGCGTGTTGATGGCCTGTGCTACACGCCGTGCTGTTTGAAAATCACTGGCTTGCAATCCCAAAATCAAGCTGTTGCCTTCTTGAAGCGGGGTGGCCACACTGCGTTCTACCTGACCCCCGCCAGGAATGCGACCCGCGCTCAAATGATTGATCTGAACCTTGCTGCCCCCCGCAGCAGCGCCAGCACCTGCGACGACCAGACTGCCCTGTGCCATCGCATAAATTTCACCATCGACACCTTTTAATGGCGTGGAAATCAACATGCCCCCTTTGAGCGACTTGGAATTGCCCACCGATGACACGCTGACATCGATCGCTTGGCCAGGGCGGGCAAAAGCGGGCAATTGCGCCGTCACCAAAACGGCTGCTACGTTTTTAAGCTGAAGTTGCGAGGCTGAAGCAGAGGGGAGTGTGATACCGAGCTGTTGCAAATAATTGGTCATGCCCTGCGATGTGTAGGGCATTTGCGTGGTTTGGTCACCTGTGCCATCCAATCCCACCACCAGGCCAAAACCGGTTAACTGGTTGGTTCGCACGCCTTCAACGGCGGCGACTTCCTTGATGCGCAAAGCATAGGCAGAGGTGGGCAGAATGAAAGCGCAAGAGAAAGTGAGCAGCGCAAAACACCAGGTGGTGAAAAAGTGGTATGAAAAACGGTTGGTTTTGTCGTGCATGATTGGTTACCCCTCGGCACGATTTTGAGCAACTTTAGAACGGTAGAACGTTAAAAAAGAACCGTGTTAACCAGCCAACTGTTTGCGCTTCAGCTTGTGCGCCGCGTCCTTTGGACTCCATGCGGGCATTGGCCACCTGGGTGGAGTTGATCACATTGCCGGGTTGAATCAAACGGGGGTCGATGGTGCCAGAAAAACGCATCACATCCACATTTTGGTTCACGCCAATTTGCTTGTCACCTGCGACGACCAAATGACCATTGGGTAAAACATCGACCACGGTGGCGGTGATGGTGCCATAGAACGTATTGGCGCTTTCAGTGCCGCCCTTGCCAGAAAAATCGTGAGCCGAATCCGTGCCTGTTTTCATGTTGACCATATCTTGGGGCGAAACCATCGGCAAGGCCGTTACGCCGATCGAACCCGATGTGGTTCGGTTGGCGGTGGATTTGGACACCTGGCTGGCGGTGACTTTTTCAATAATCTGAATGGTGATGCTGTCTCCAATCGTCCGTGCGCGAGGGTCTTCAAAAGATGGGCGGTACGATGCTTTTTGAAACAAACTGCCACTGGTGTTGTTGAATGGTTGCATTGAAGCAATGGGCTTGTCGGGTGTGTCGCGTGGAAAATCGACCACCGCCGGTTTGGGCATGGAACTGCAGGCAACCAGACACAAGGTGGTGGCTGTCAGGGTATTTAAGCGTAGCAGCATTGCTAAGCTACGCGATGGATGTGTGCGTTTCATGATGGCCCTTCATCAAAGCTGGGCGAGCTTTTGCAGCATCTGATCCGAGGTCTGGATGGCTTTGGAGTTCATCTCGTAAGCGCGCTGGGTCTGAATCATGGTGACAAGTTCTTGCACCACATTGACGTTGGACGTTTCAACAAACCCTTGCATCAAGGCACCCATGCCGTCAGCACCGGGTGTGCCGGCGTTGGGTTGTCCTGAGGCGGCACTTTCTGCAAATAAATTTTGCCCCAAAGGCGACAAACCTGCCGGATTGATAAAGCGCGCCAAGGCAATGGTGCCAATGCCTTGCGGCGTTGGCGTGCCGGGGATGGTAGCCGTGACCGTACCATCGCCTGCAATGGTGACGCTGGTGGCATTGGCGGGCACAGTGACCCCATTGGCCACCGACAGCCCCGTTGACGTGACCAGGGCACCGGCGGAATTGACTTGAAAAGCGCCGTCTCGGGTGTAGCTGGTGGTGCCATCGGGCATGGTGATTTGAAAAAAGCCGTCGCCTTGAATGGCCACATCGAGCTTGTTGCTGGTTTGCTGCAAGTTGCCCTGCGCAAAAGAGCGGCTGGTGGCCACCGTCCGAACGCCCAAGCCAATTTGCAAACCGGTAGGAAGTTGGGATTGTTCGGTGCTGCTCGCCCCCACCTGACGTAAATTCTGGTACATCAGGTCTTCAAACACGGCTGTAGAGCGTTTGAAGCCATTGGTTGAAACGTTGGCCAGGTTGTTGGAAATGACATCCAACTGCATTTGCTGGGCTTCCATGCCCGTTTTGGAAATCCAGAGAGAGTTAATCATGATGGTGTGTCCTTCAAGTTAAGTCAAGTCGGTCAATTGATGACATTATTTTTGACATGAAATTCGGCTCTAGCGCTTGTCCAGACTGCATAGTGTGCTATTGTTTTTGAGTTCTTTCACGTTAACCTTGCATGCCCAGTAACTGGGCTGCCGATCGGTCATCGGCTTCGGCGGTTTGCATCAGTTTGGTTTGTGCGTCAAACTGACGGGCAGCTTGAATCATGCTCACCATGGTCTCAATCGCATTGACGTTCGATCCTTCAATCTCACCGAGTTGCAGTCTGGCGTTGTTGTCATTGGGCATAGGGTCGCCAGAGGTGGTTCTGAACAGGCCATCGTCTCCACGTTTCAAAGGGTCATCGGCGGTGGGTGTTGCCACCTTGATGCGCCCAACGCCGGTGCTGGGTTGCTTGCCCACCTTGGCGGTCAAAATGCCATCGACACCGAGCGTGACTTCAGCACCCACAGGAACAGTAATGGGCGCACCGCCATCGCTCAAGACGGTCAAGCCCGTGTTGGTCATCAAGGTGCCATCGACCGAAACTTCAAACGAACCATTGCGCGTGTAGGCCTCCGTGCCATCCAATCCCTGCACACCAAACCAGGAATTACCGACGGCCATGGCATCCATCGCCCTGCCCGTGTGCTGGGGTGTGCCAGGAATGTCCAGAAAACCAGGGGTTGCCTCCAAAGCCATCACCCGCGTGGTGCTGCCGTCGCCTCGAACAGGCACAGAGCGGTAAGTTGATAACTCGGCGCGAAAACCATTGGTCGAGACATTGGCGAGATTGTTGGCCAAAACGGCTTGCCGGTAGGCGGCCGCGTTGGCACCGGTCATGGCGGTGTAGATCAGGCGATCCATGGTGTGCTTTTGTCAGATGTCGATGTGTTTTGCATCAACGCAAGTTGACCAGTGTGGACATCACCTGATCTTGCGTTTTGATGGTTTGCGCATTGGCCTGGTAAGCACGTTGCGCGGTCATCATATTGACCAGTTCCGATGTTAAATCCACGTTGGAGTCTTCCAGTGCGCCGGATTTCAAGGTACCAAACCTGTTTGTGCCAGGTGCGCCGTTTGGCATTTTGCCTGATGCCAGGGTTTCTGACCAGGCATTGCCGCCCAAGGGCATCAGTCCCTGCACATTGCGAAAGTCAGCCAGTTCCAGTTGGCCCATGTTTTGCGTTCTACCGTTGGAATAGTTTGCGCTGATCTGACCCGTGTCACCAATGCTCAGACCTGTGAGATCGCCGGAGGGGTAACCGTCTTGCTCTAGCCGAGCGGTGCGGAAAGCCGTGCCATATTGCGTAGTTAAAGCCGTATCGAAGTCAATTGTGATGGGTTGTGTTGGATATGGAAGTCCTGAGGTACCAGCAGGGAGGGTGAGGCCGCTAGTCCCAAACGCAGTCGGAGGCGGCGACAAAGACCCATTGGGTACCACTGTGGGGTTTTTTCCAGATGAATCGAATGACAAGGTACCCAGTATGGGGTAGGTGTCGCCCACATTAGGGATACCATCAATCCCTGCATAAATATTCCAAGTGTTAGCCGAAGCATCTTTTTCAAAGTAGAAACTCACGGGTAATGGAACACCTGTTGCGTTATAGACGTTGCTCGAGATACTGTACGTTGAACGTGGTGTTGGTGGAGTGGAAGTTGCCGCTGGCTGTGCTCGCGCATCCAGATTAAATCCAGCATTGATGATGGTCGTGGGGGTGGGAGAGAGAAGGTCAACCGTGGACAACTGCAATTTACTACCCTTAATGCCACTCGCATCCGTGCCTATCACATAGGCATTCCCGTTGGTTTTAAGCCAACCGTCGTTGTCGAGCTTGAAAGAGCCGTCTCGTGTGTAGGCTTGTGTACCATTGGGTTGTTCCAGTTGAAAAAAGCCCAAGCCGTTGATCGCCACATCCAGATTGTTTCCAGTGGTGGTGATGCTGCCCTGGTTGAACTGCTGTGATACCGCTGCGACCATCACACCCAGCCCGGCACTGGCCGATGAGGATGCACCAAACGAGGATGCAACCAAGTCACTAAATTCTGCACGTGAAGCTTTCATGCCTGTGGTGTTGGCGTTGGCAATGTTATTGCCAATCACATCGAGGCTGCGGCTGGAGGCATTTAGCCCTGAGAGTCCGGTTTGAAATGACATGATGATTTCCTTGGGTAAAGGTAAGTATAGTTAGTAGTGTCTGAACGAAAACCCTATTTGTATTTTCGTATCAACGGTTTATGTATATTTTTGAAAACGAAGATTTTGCCAAAAACCTGATAAAGCTATAGCAACGCCGCAAATTCGGCCTAAACGGCTACTTTTCTAAAAATCT
>CAIYWD010000025.1 GCA_903929815.1 uncultured beta proteobacterium | reverse complement strand
ATTGGAATCAGGCATGGCACTCGTGGAAGCGGCATCTTGCCGCTTTGCCAGCGTCAGCGGCTGGAAGCCGCTGCTACATGACCACCAGCAGTGCCATTGTGCAATCTGAAGAACTTGCTTTTGAAATCAGCGAACCGTGAGAACTAATGCTTAAGGTAGTGCCATTGGGGGTTAGGGGAGATTTGGATGTCGCACCCAAGCAAAGCCATATCTTTAGGATATGGTCAATAATAAGTTCCGCATTTGGGGTGGCTTAATGAAACGCACCCACAGAGAGGTGCTGATGCACCCTTGACGTGTGATGTTGATATAGTACGCCACTGTATTCAGTTTAAATTTATTTAAAATTTTAAGCACATGAACACAATCTAGGAGAGTTCGATGGCAGACGATGTAATGATCCAACGGGTCGGCGATACCGTACCAACCCTCGATGGCCTGATACATTGCGTCCCAGAGAATCTTGATCGCAGCCAGCCCCCAATTTTCGTCCCTGACCAACAAGGTGTTGTGATGACGCATGGTCAGACTGGGCAAGGCGATCGCCCTGCAAATGCCAAAACACGGTCATCCGATGCTACTCTGCAAGGGCCTCATACGATGAAGACGCTGCGCGATCGGGCAGAACAGATCGTCTTGAGCAAGACAGAAGCCGACGACAGTTTGTTGTTGCCAGAACAACTCCTTAAAACCCTGCATGAACTTCGCGTGCATCAGATTGAACTTGATATCCAGAGCGAGGAACTATGGTGCTCTCAATTTGATCTGGAAAACTCCAGGGCACACTATTTTGCCCTGTATGATTTAGCGCCTGTGGGCTACTGCACGCTCAGTGAGCAAGCCCTGATATTGGATGCCAACCTATATGCGGCTACCTTGCTGGACATTCCGCGCAGCAAGTTGGTCAATGCCGCATTGAGTCGTTTCATTGCCCACGATGACCGATCTGTCTTTTATCTGATGCACCGGCAGCTTGTGACTGACAGAAAGCCTCAATCTTGCGAGTTGCGAATGGTCAAGGGCAACGGTATGCTATTTTGGGTGCATTTAAGAATATGCGACATTCAGTTTGAGCAAGGCAAGCTCGCACTGGTTCTTGTCCTCACCGACATCACGGCGTGCAAACAGGCCGAAGAAGCAGCCCTTGCTGCCAACCGTGCCAAATCTGATTTTTTGGCCAATATGAGCCATGAAATTCGTACACCCATGAATGGCATGGTGGGCATGGTCGATATTTTGCAGCAATCTGAACTCACACCAGATCAACACCGTATGCTTGGCACGATGGCGCAGTCCTCGCACGCACTGCTCCATATTCTGAACGATATTCTCGATTACTCCAAAATCGAGGCCGGTGGGCTGCATGTTGAGCATATTGCCACACATCTCAACGATGTGATCGACAGTGTGGTGCAATTGATGCACATCAGCGCTTGCGCCAAATCAATAGACCTGTCTGTCACTGACCGCCTTAATCGGGCCACCAATGTTCGGCATAATCGGGCCACAAACAGGTGATTAAAACGACATCCCGAGGGGGTTAAACAGTGGT
>CAIYWD010000024.1 GCA_903929815.1 uncultured beta proteobacterium | reverse complement strand
GGCGTGACGACGCTGCAGGCTACTGCCTGCAAGGAGGAACAACACCCCCAGACGTGTCGCCAGTAGCTCAATCGGGTGCGTAGCGCTCTCACCCAAAGGGTGAACTCCATCGAAGTAACAAATATCAATTTTCATAACGGTTTAGTGAAGACAATAAGCGGTCAACTGAGGAATCCAGGATCATGCTACCGGGTGCAATTCAAAGTGATGTGGAAGTGGCAATATTCACTTGTCAAGCTGAGCGAACTTGAGTGAGTTTTTTGGTATAACAAATCGGCCTCTAGCGCCCGTCCTGCTTACATAGTTAGCTATCTTTTTAATAGTAAAATAGGCCAATAAATTTGCCTAACTCTTCTTCTTGTACGCACCCATGTTGGCTGATCCAGCATTTAGGATATGGTCAATAATAAGTTGTGCATTGGGTTCGTCAGATTTGGGCACACTGCGTCGTTACAAATCACTTATGTGGCTGGGCCATACCGCACGATTTGCGCCTGGCATTGCATCTTTAACTCTGACGGCCAAATGCACAACTTATTATTGACCCTATCCTAAATGAATAAATCTCACTTCTTCAAGCAACAAGCGTGGCGCATTGGGCTGAGTCTGATCATTGTGCCTGTCATTCTCCTTCATATCACGACTATCTGGCCTATTGACTTTATCCAGCGGCTGGAAAACTATGCTTACGATATGCGATTGAAATCAACCATGCAAAACACGGTTGATCCCCGCATTGTGATTGTGGACATCGACGAGGCCAGTTTAAAACAGCAAGGCCACTGGCCGTGGCAGCGTCCCAAAATTGCAAAGATGATCGATATTTTGTTTGATCATTACAAAATTGACGTGATGGGCTTTGATATTGTGTTTGCTGAAAAAGATGAAAGCTCTGGCTTGTCACAGCTTGAAAAATTACAGCGCACCGATCTCAAGGATAACCCCAATTTTGAGCAGGCTTTACAACGCATTCGCCCCACGCTGATGTATGACCAGATTTTTGCTGACAGTCTTAAAAACCGCCGTGTTGTTTTAGGTTACTACTTTCGCCATGATGCCCAAAATAACGCTCAAGTGGGTATGTTGCCGCCACCGGTCCTAAAAAAGGGCAGCTTTGTGCCTGGCAATGTCGGTGCTGTCACCGCTTCCGGCTTTTCTGCCAACTTGCCCCTCTTGCAAAACGCGGCAGCGTCGGGGGGGTTTTTCAACGCAACGCCTTTGATTGACCCCGATGGCGTTTTCAGGCGCATGTCGCTGCTGCAAATGTTTGATGGACAGTTGTACGAAACACTGAGTCTGGCCATGGCAAGATTGGTCACCCACGAACCCCGTCTTGAACTGGTTTACGAGGGCGGCACGTCCACGTCAGTGGCGCTGGAGTTTCTTAAACTGGGACAACGGCGCATTCCGATAGATGCCAACGTGGCCGCTTTAGTGCCTTTTCGTGGCAGACAAGGCAGCTTTGTCTATGTCTCGGCGAGCGATGTGTTGGAGTCTAAAGTTTCCACGGACGTACTGCGTGGGGCGATTGTTTTGGTAGGCACCACGGCACCTGGTCTGTTGGACTTGCGTAACGTGCCCATGCAAGACACTTATGCGGGCGTTGAACTGCACGCCAACATGGTTGCCGGTATTCTGGATGGTCATATCAAGCAGCGCCCGCCTCTCATCCTTGGGGTGGAATTTACGTTGTTGATCGTTGTTGGTATCACATTGGCCATCGCACTGCCCATGCTAAGCCCCTTGATGGCCACCTTGACGACCATGGGTACGCTCACGGCGATTTTGGTTATCAATGTGTATGCCTGGCAAATGCTTAACTTCATCTTGCCTTTGGCATCTGGCATTATTTTGGTTGGCTTTCTTTTTGTGTTCAACATGTCTTATGGTTATTTTGTCGATTCACGGGGCAAACGTATGTTGGCGCAGTTGTTTGGGCAATACGTCCCGCCGGAGTTGGTAGATGAAATGGCCAAAAACCCAGAGGCCTACAGTTTAGAGGGCTGTAGCAGACACATGACGGTATTGTTTTCAGATGTGCGCGGCTTCACCACCATCTCGGAAGGCCTTGACCCTCAACAACTCACCCAATTGATGAACGAATTTTTAACCCCCATGACCCACATCATTCATCACCAAAGGGGGACTATCGACAAATACATGGGCGATGCCATCATGGCGTTTTGGGGTGCTCCCGTAACCGATGAGCAGCACGCACGCCACGCCTTGCTGGCCGCTTTGGAAATGGTGGCAAAGCTTGAGTCTTTGCAAGACCACTTCAAATCCAGGGGTTGGCCGCCCATCCAAATTGGTGTTGGCATCAACACCGGCAACATGGTTGTGGGCAACATGGGATCAGAATTTCGTCTGGCTTACACTGTGATGGGCGATGCCGTGAACCTGGGTTCACGCCTGGAGAGCTTGACCAAGCAGTATGGTGTTCAAATCATTGTGAGTGAATTCACACGAGACGCGGTGAACGACTTTACATACCGTGAACTGGACTGTGTGCGCGTCAAAGGCAAGGATGTTCCTGTCAAAATTTATGAACCTATTGGACCGACGAATCAGTTAAATGATCAAGATCAGCAGGAACTGAAACTCTACAAACAGGCTTTGCGCTTGTACCGTGTGCAAAATTGGTCACAGGCAACGATTGGGTTTCTTGAGTTACAGCGTCGTTATCCACAACGCAAGCTCTATGCGCTCTACATTGAACGCAGTGAGCACTTTGACAAAAACCCTCCCCCAGCCAATTGGGATGGCACGTTTACTTTTGAGCACAAATAGCACCTATGTATGAATCCAAATCGACAACCGATGCCACCACCATCGATGAGCTTTTGCAGCGACTGGAACAGTTAAATGCCATTGGTGCTTCGCTGTCTAGTGAACGCAACATCACCCAGCTTCTTGAACAAATTTTACTGGCTGCAAAAACCATCACACGTGCAGACGGTGGCACGGTCTATCGTATGCTGGAAGACGGTCAAACCCTGCGCTTTGAGATTTTGAGAACCGACTCGCTCCACATCGCCATGGGGGGCAGTGCTACCGATACCATCCATTTTGCTGACTTGTCGCTGCGTCTTCCTGATGGATCCCCTAACGATTCTTTGGTGGCTGCCTACTGTGCCATCCACCGTGTCACCGTCAACATTGAAGACGCTTACAGCAATCCCCATTTTGATTTTTCGGGGACACGCCAGTTTGATCAAACCACAGGGTACCGCTCCCAGTCGTTTTTGACAGTGCCCATGTGCAATCATGACGGCGACGTGATTGGTGTCTTGCAGTTGATCAACGCCAAAAACGCTAAAAGTAGCGATGTGGTCGCTTTTTCAACAGCAGACCAGCAATTGGTTGAGTCTTTGGCATCGCAAGCAGCCATTGCCCTTTGTAACCGAAAACTGATGACACAGCTTGAATACCTGTTTGAAGCGTTCATTGGTTTAATCAACTTGGCCATTGACGAAAAATCACCTTACACCGGTGGTCATTGCCAACGGGTACCTACCATCACCATGATGCTCGCCGATGCAACAGCACAGACCCAACAGGGTCCAATGGCTGACTTTGTGATGACTGACATCGATCGTTACGAACTCAAAATTGCTGCCTTGCTGCATGACTGCGGCAAAATCACCACACCAGTACATGTGGTTGATAAAGCGACGAAACTACAAACCTTGTTTGACCGCATTACGCTGATTGACACCCGATTTGAGTTGCTCCAACGCGATGCCGAAATAGCCGCCTTGCGTGAGCAGTTGGCTTTGCGCCCCTGCCAACACTTCGATACCGAAAGTGCCATCACTGCTCGTCTGCGCGAAAGCCAGACCAGGATGAAGGCCGATCGTGACTTTTTGCGCAAAGCCAATCTGGGGGGCGAAGTCATGAGCGACTGTGACTTGGCGCGTGTTCAAGATATAGGTAGCAGCTATACCTGGCGCAATGCGGAAGGTCTGCAAACCAATTTTTTATCTGCTGACGAAATGGAGAACCTTTGCATTCGCAAAGGTACACTGACTGCTGCTGAGCGAGACATCATCAATTACCACATTGTGGCCACCATCAAAATGCTGGAAAAGCTCCCCTGGCCCAAGCACTTGCAACATGTGCCTGAATTCGCAGGTGGGCATCATGAGCGAATGGATGGCAAAGGCTACCCCAAGGGTTTGACACGCGACCAAATGTCGATTCAGGCGCGCATGTTGGGCATTGCTGATATTTTTGAAGCGCTGACCGCGTCCGACCGACCTTACAAGCCAGGCATGAAGCTGTCACAAGCTATACGCATCATGATCAATCTGAAAGATCAAGGCCATATTGACCCCGATTTATTTGATATATTTTGTCAGCAAAATGTCTATCGCACCTATGCCGAACAATGTCTCAACCCCTTGCAAATTGATGATGTACCATCGCCTGTTCAGTAGATGGTGCTACATAAAAAAATGTCCAAGGACATGGTCAATACAGACCTCCCCAGAATGACAATGAAATGTGGCTGAATTTTGGACGGAATTTGGTAACTACTCAGCACCCCTTGAGTAAATAAGCGCTAATTCATAGCAGTGCAAACACCATCAAGTCTAAATCAGTTAAGTCACGCCGAAAAAACAGATTACGAAGTTGGAAGAATGCTGCGATGGTGCATTTCAACGAAAACCATGCCATACCATTAAAGCGCACAGCCACGCTGATGGAAGATTTATTTCATATGCCAATGAGTCAGGCAACCGTTGTCAAAGCGGCTATTAAAGGCGCAGAAATTTTGCAGCCCACAGTGAATGCCATCGGCCAAGCCGCTGTCAATTCAGCCGTGGTGAATGCTGACGGAACCGGCGTACGGGTTGACAAGATATCAGCTTTTTACCAAGTAGACAAAGAAGCACCAGAGTGCATATCCATATCGGGGACTTATTGTTAGCCTGATCCTAAGTTCAGTCCGTCTGCCCAAGGTGGGGCTGAGTAGTTACGATTCTGACTCGTATGTTGCGCATGGCAGTTTCCTTGGTAGTGAGGTATGCATTACACATCGTTTACGCCACGAGATAGGTTTCAAACCTTCGGCTTTTAAGCAAGATTGAGCATCAATGTCAGTTATCTGCAGTATGTCG
>CAIYWD010000023.1 GCA_903929815.1 uncultured beta proteobacterium | reverse complement strand
GTGAGCCAAAAACCTGGGAGCGAAGGCATCTTGCCATCGAAACAACCGAGGGCGAGATGCCCTCGCTCCCAGAATCCCACATCACTTTGAATCGCACCCGGCAATCTCAAGAACTGGTGGTTGAAATAAGCGAACCATGAGCTGCAAACCGGTGATACCGTAGGTAGCGTCTCGTTGTCATCAAGTCAGAAAAGGGTACTCTTTCAGAATAAAAAGTTTGAAATCTACTCAGAACAAGTTGCCGGTGTTTGGCAACTGTTTGGACATCTTCAACATGAACAGTACTCTTTTTATGTCAGCGTAGGAATATCGGAAGATAACTACCTCAACAGATGGTACGACGAAGTCAAAGTGACGGTATCCATGCTTGCTGCATTTACGTTGGCTACCTGCATGAGCGCATGGCTTTTGGTGAGTGCATTGAAGCGGCGCGAGCGTACAGAGCAAACGCTGCAACAGGAAAGGATGCGTCTTAGTGAGGTCATCTGGAGCGCCAACGTCGGTACTTGGGAATGGCAAATACCGACTGGCCATGTGATACTCAATGCCCGTTGGGCTGAAGTCATTGGCTACGATTTGGAAGAACTTTCCCCTGTCACTGCAGTGACATGGAGAAAATTCATCCACCCTGGAGATATTAGTGTGGTTGAAGGCTTACTGGAGCGTCTCTACCAACGGGAAATGGAGTTTTTTGAATGCGAAATCAGGTTACATCATAAACTGGGTCATTGGGTATGGGTTCTCGATCGTGGCCGTATCGTCGATTGGGATACACACGGTAAGCCAGTTCGGATGGTTGGCACAAGTCAGGACATTACCGAACGCAAGAACGCAGACGAACGACAGGTTCATTTAGGATGTGGTCAGTAATAAGTTCCCCCATTTGGCCGTCAGAGTTGGGAGGCAATGCTAGGCGCAAATCGCGCGGTGTGGCCATGCCACATAAGCGATTTGTAACGACGCAGTGCGCCCAAATCTGACGAGCCAAATGGGGAACTTATTACTGACCACATCCTTAGTGCTGGACGCTGCCCCGGATGGCATGCTGATGGTAGCTGCTGACGGCACAATCCGGTTCGCCAACTGGATAGCCATGGCATCTTTTGGTTACACACGGGACGAACTGTCAAGCATGAATGTCGATGCGCTGGTGCCAGAATCAGTGCGAGACAGGCATCTGTGTCTCCGTGAAGCCTACATGAAAGATCCAAAGGAACGTGCTGTGGCAAACAATAGCAGACTCAACGCGATCAGAAAGGGCGGTGTTGAGTTTCCGATTGAAATCAGTTGGTGTCCATTTGTACTCAGCGGTGAGTCCTTGGTCATTGCCTCAATCAAGGATATTTCCGAACGTAAAAAAATTGAAGATCAACTGAAAGCAAGCCACGACTTGCTGTACGAGTTGTCTGATCAGGTGACTGGCATCCTTTACCAGTTCAAACTGTCGGTCAACGGTGTCTTTTCTGTACCATTTGCCAGCCGTGGTTTGATTGGTATGCGTCATCGCCACGACGGCGAATGCATTTGTCGAAGACCACGAAAAATACCTGCATGCCGGTATGAACGACGTGGTGACCAAGCCCATTGATCCTGATCACCTTTATGCTACCTTGTTGAAGTGGTTTCATGTGTCAGTTGCTCACGACGTCGCTGTGACTCATACCTTGTTGCCTGTGACTCATTCGCCATTGACGCCTTCATTACAAGGGGGTGATTTTGAAGCGATGGCGCTTTGGGATGCCAGCACGTTGTTTTGTACAGTGGGTGATGACTTAGCTGTGCATCAACGTCTGTTGAACAAGTTTTCGGTAGTAGCCTGCCCCCAGGTGGATACCATCATGAAGGCCATCGATGCAGCGTTATGGGATATCGCCGCTGATGTCAGCCACAAGCTCAAGTCTGCCGCGCGCACCGTTGGGGCTGTTCGATTGGGTGCGTATTGCGAAGCGATTGAAAAGGCCGGAAAGTCAGCAGACACGACTCAATGCAAGTCTCTGGCTAGTGCAATGCACACGACCTTTGTTCAAACAAATAGTGCAATCAGTCAATCACTTGTAGATGCCACAAGTGTTTGTGTGTGAAGGATATCTTTGACATCACTTTGAACCTAGATTCCTCAGTTGAACGCGCCCGAGTGGGCTACTGGCGGTGTGTATGGGTAGGCGTGACGACGCTGCAGGCTACTGCCTGCAAGGAGGAACAACACCCCCAGACGCGCCGCCAGTAGCTCAATCGGGTGCGTAGCGCTCTCACCCAAAGGGTGAACTCCATCGAAGTCACAAATATCAATTTTCATAACGGTTTAGTGAAAATAATAAGCGGTCAACTGAGGAATCTAGGTTGCATCGCACCCCCATTGCCGCAGTATCTTGCGACGACAAGCACGCACATGCACGATTTCAATCACAGCCACCAGTGCAGTGAGGCAAAAGCTACTCCACACATAAAAGGCATAACCGCCCATGTTAAAAAAGTCTGTCACGCTAAGCCATTGCATGTTTCACCGTTCTTCAAGACTTAACCAAACCTACTCGCGTAGATTCAACCTAGATTCCTCAGTTGAACGCGCCCGAGTGGGCTACTGGCGGCGCGTCTGGGTAGGCGTGACGACGCGGCAGGCTACTGCCTGCAAGGAGGAACAACACCCCCAGACGTGTTGCCAGTAGCTCAATCGGGTGCGTAGCGCTCTCACCCAAAGGGTGAACTCCATCGAAGTCACAAATATCAATTTTCATAACGGTTTAGTGAAAATAATAAGCGGTCAACTGAGGAATCTAGGTTCAAGGCTTGATTTCTGCTTCACCGAGGATAGTTTCACTTTGGTTTTGCAACCAAAGCCAGAGCTTTCCTCTCCACAGACTGACACCGTGGAACTCACGGCGTAATTTCTCAAATTGATGGCAGCATTCAAGTCTCTGTCCATCGTATTGCCGCAACTACACGATATCAAGCGTTGCGATAGTGGCATGTCGTGAATCTCGCCGCACACCGAGCAAGTCTTACTACTCGGAAACCAACGACTCACGACGACAACTTTTGCGCCAGTCATTGCGGCTTTGTACTCAAGCTGTCGTCTGAATCCTGTAAGGAATACCGGCGTTGATTGCCAGCGGTACGGGTCGGCACCAATTTTCCAGATGCTTCCCATCTACGCAATGTCGTCGGGCTAACGCCCAAGATTTCGGCGGCTTTGGCGATGGTAGTAAACTTATCCAGTTTGGATATTATAGCATAACTATGGATAAGTTTCAAGTCTGCTCACCCTGCAGGGTGAATTTGTTCTAAAGGCAAGTTGTTGAATTTTCGTCATTCCCGCGAAGGCGGGAATCTAGTGCATTCTGGATTCCCGCCTTCGCGGGAATGACGGAACTGGCTG
>CAIYWD010000022.1 GCA_903929815.1 uncultured beta proteobacterium | reverse complement strand
TTTGAAAAAAAGGGGGTAGGGGGGATTTGGATGTCGCACCCAAGCAAAGCCACATCACTTTGAAACGCACCCTTGAAACTGTGCAAGTGTATTCAAAATGCCACGTTCCAAAGTAGCATTTAATCTACACTTTTTGCTAACCTCAGACAACCTGATCTCCAGGATTTTGCGTTGTACCCGTGTGTAAGCCATCTTGGCAAAAAAATCAATATCAGCTATGGCCAACATGTCTGAACATTGCCCATTGGGGGTTAGGGGGGATTTGGATGTCGCACCCAAGCAAAGCCACATCACTTTGAAACGCACCCCTAAGGATATGGTCAATAATAAGTTGTGCATTTGGCTCGTCAGAGTTGGGCGCACTGCGTCGTTACAAATCGCTCATCTGGCTGGGCCACACCGCACGATTTGCGCCTAGCATGGCATCTTTAACTCTGACGGCCAAATGCACAACTTATTGTTGACCCTATCCTAAAACTTCTGAACATGGCATCCCCAAAGCAAACAACCCAAAGTGCAGCCACCCTATCAAAATGCGCGTCATGAGGGCTTGTTCTGAATTTTCCACCGCACCTGTAGCATCGTCACACATGGATCGTTACAAGGCGTTTGATTTTCTGGCCACGCAGGTGGCCGTGGTTCGTGGCGATGGGGTGGTGCGTTTTGCCAACGCTGCACTGGAAGACGCTCTTGGCATATCACGGCGGTCGATTGTGGGGTCACAATTTCCTGACAGCTTCACAGAGCCTGAGCATTTGCGCCATATCCTGAAAACCGTCAGTGAGAACGGGTTTTCAGCCCTGCGTTATGACGCGCAAATGTTGCGCATGGCACACGATCCCCTGCCGGTGCATGTTCTGGTCACACTGACGGAAGACGAGGACATCATTGTGGAATTGCTGCCTTTGGAGATGCATGCACGTCAGGATCGTGAAGAGCGCCTAGCGGAACAGTCGCTGGCCAACAAGGAGCTGATTCGCAATCTGGCGCACGAAATTAAAAACCCGCTAGGGGGAATTCGTGGTGCTGCACAACTGCTTGAAATGGAGTTGGCCTCACCCGACATGATCGAATACACCCAGGTCATCATTCACGAGGCCGACCGCTTGCAGGTACTGGTTGATAGATTGCTCGCACCGCACCGCAAAGTACATGTTGTGAGCGATGTCAATATTCACGAAGTGTGTGAGCGTGTTCGTTCGTTGATTTTGGCCGAATTTCCAAAAGGCCTGGAGGTGGTTCAAGACTATGACACGTCCATCCCCGAGTTTCGGGGCGACCGTGAGCAACTTATTCAGGCGCTGCTGAACATTGCCCACAATGCTTGTTTGGCGCTGACGCAACGTATTGCACAAAGCAACGCACGGTTGATATTTCGCACACGTGTGGCAAGACAAATCACGGTCGGCAAGCAACGTTACAGGTTGGCACTGGAATTGCATGTGATAGACAACGGGCCTGGCGTGCCAGACTCCATCAAAGACCGTATTTTTTACCCGCTGGTGTCAGGACGCGAAGGAGGTTCTGGGTTAGGACTCACTTTGGCGCAAACGGTGATTCAACAACATCTCGGCTTGATTGAGTGTGACAGTGTGCCCGGATTGACGGATTTCAAAATACTGATTCCTTTACCATAAGGATATTAAGGATATGGTCAAGGACATCTATGAAGGTAATACAACGATATGAAGCCCATCTGGATTGTGGATGACGACCAGTCGATCCGCTTTGTGCTTGAGAAAGCACTGTTGCGCGAAAAACTGCCTACCCGAAGTTTTACCAATACGAGTGATGTACTTCACGCCCTGACGAGTGAGGATGACTGTGGGCCACAGGTGTTGGTGAGTGACATCCGAATGCCTGGCGGCTCGGGTCTTGACTTGCTGGACAAGGTCAAGGCTGCATTTCCGGGCTTGCCTGTCATCATCATGACTGCGTATTCTGATTTGGACAGCGCGGTATCGGCTTTTCAAGGGGGTGCGTTTGAATACTTGCCCAAACCGTTTGATTTGCCCAAAGCGGTGGAACTGATTCGCCGTGCTGTTGAAGAAAGTCATCGTGAAGAAGTGGCAGAGGAACGCATCACACAGGCCCCCGAGATGTTGGGACAGGCCCCTGCCATGCAGGATGTTTTTCGCGCCATTGGCCGCTTGAGCCAAAGCAATGTGACCGTCATGATCACAGGCGAGTCAGGTTCTGGCAAAGAACTGGTGGCCAAGGCATTGCACAAGCATTCACCACGCGCCAACGGGCCTTTTGTGGCCATCAATACAGCCGCGATTCCCAAAGATTTACTAGAGTCTGAACTGTTTGGCCATGAGCGCGGAGCTTTCACGGGTGCGCAAACCATGCGCCGAGGCCGTTTTGAGCAGGCTGACGCGGGCACTTTGTTTCTGGATGAAATTGGCGACATGCCGTTTGATTTGCAAACCCGTCTGTTGCGAGTGCTCTCAGATGGACATTTTTACCGCGTGGGGGGGCATGGTGCCGTCAAAACCAATGTTCGTGTGATTGCTGCCACGCATCAAAATTTAGAGCAGCGCGTCAGGGATGGGGCATTTCGTGAAGACCTTTTTCACCGTCTCAATGTGATTCAATTGCGTCTGCCGCCACTGCGTGAGCGTCGTGAAGACATCCCTATGCTGACGCGTCATTTTTTGCAGCAAAGCGCGGCGCAGTTGGGGATCGAGGCCAAGCGTATTTCTGAGGCTGCATTGGCCTGGCTTGGCAATTTTGCTTTTCCGGGTAATGTGCGTCAGCTTGAAAACATCTGTCACTGGCTGAGCGTCATGGCCCCGGCGCAGTCCATTGAACCCAAAGACTTGCCTCCCGAAATTGGGGTGGTGACCCATGCTTCATGTGTACCGGACGAAATGGCAACTTTATGTTCAGTTCAGGGTGATGTTGCTGAATGTAGTGCGGCTGCCCCTGATGCTTTGATCACTGTAAGTGAATCATCTGTGACGGATTGGGAACACGGGCTAAAAGCCCACGCACAAGAACTGTTGGCAACAGATCGCTGTGATGTTTGGGATGATCTTACCCGCCGCTTTGAATCAAGCCTGATTTTGGCCGCACTGGCCGTCACACATGGCAGACGTATCGAAGCTGCCCAAAAACTTGGCATAGGTCGCAACACCATCACGCGCAAAATTCAGGAACTCGGTCTGGAGTCACTGGCATAGACCTGATACATTTCGTGCCATTGATCACAACTTTTGAACGACATGACGATCCAAAAAATCAACCCCTACTTGCCATGCCCATGCGGAAGTGGGCGCAAATACAAGTTTTGCTGCTATGTGAATAGACAAGAGGTCAACAACGAAGATTCGCTCTCGCTCATCAAGAAATCTGCAACCTATCCGGTTGATAAGTGCCTTGTCAGTGATAGCTGGAAAGAACGTGGGTTAGCCACTCTTTTTATTATTCGTCAACTGCCAAATTCAAAATTCATTGTGGGTGTCTATCTGGTCGATCTGCTGTGTTTGGGTGTGAAAGATACTTTCTGTCACGCCAATGTCCCCTATACAGTGATCGAGGACAAGATCGTGCGATCGCATGTGCATCTTGTACCGATTGACTATGAAGATGCCCGTAGCATGATTCTGGGTGGCATTGAATTCGCACGCCAATACCATTTTGATCCGCACCCGGATTGGAAGGATTCGCAACCTATTGTTGAGCCAGAGAGACCTTTTGTTCATAAGTACAAGTTCGGCATGAACGGAAAGCCCATGTTTATACCGGGACCCCACGATGACATGGCTACGATAACTTCAAAGTTAAGATGATCCTGGATTCCTCAGTTCAGTCAGTGCCCTATCACCATGTTTGACAGCACAACCGTTGTTCTGGCGATGGCGCTGGTGCTGGTGATTGAGGGCTTTATGCCGTTTGTATCACCGGCATCCTGGCGCAAGGTTTTGACGCAAATTTTGCAATTCGACGATGGTCAATTGCGTTTTTTTGGTTTGTGCAGTCTGTTGATTGGTCTTGGATTGATTTGGTTTTTACCCTGACATACCCATGCAGGGTTGCCCGATAAAATCTGGTTTTTAACAGCCCTCAACTTTTTATGTCTGCCTGGGTTTTGCCAGATCATATTGCCGATGTTTTGCCTGCGGATGCCAGGCACATCGAAGAATTACGCTACCAATTGCTTTCTACCGCTCGTCGGTACGGTTACGAATTGGTCATTCCCCCACTGTTGGAGCATCTTGAGTCCTTGCTGACTGGCGCGGGTGAGGCGCTCGACTTGCAAACTTTCAAACTGGTCGATCAACTTTCAGGGCGCATGATGGGTCTGCGAGCAGACAGTACGCCGCAGGTAGCGCGCATGGATGCCCATTTACTTAACCGTGCAGGCATCAGCCGGCTATGCTACTGCGGACCTGTTGTCCATACCCGCCCTGATGCGCCGCACGCCACCCGTGAACCCTTGCAGTTCGGTGCTGAAATTTATGGTCATGCCAGTTGGCAAGCTGATCTTGAAATTCTCAGTCTGGCCTGTGATTGCCTCCAGTCTGCCCAAGTAGCATCGCCACAGATCGATTTGGCAGACGCACAGTTGGTCCATGCCCTGCTGGCTGGGCATGTTTTAAGCGGCATTCAACTGCATCGTTTGCATGTTGCACTGGCTGCCAAAGACAAGTCAGAGCTGTTGCAAATCACCCGTGATGTACCCGAGCGGGTTCGTCAAGACTTGCTGACACTGGTGCAGTTGTATGGCGATGAATCTGTTTTGCTTGAGGCAGAAAAAGCCTTGCAGCCCTTACCAGCTGTGCATAGTTCGCTACAAAACTTGAAGCAAATAGCGCAACATATAGCTGGTGTCAAGGTCACATTTGATTTGGCTGATTTGCGGGGTTACGACTATTACACAGGGATATGCTTCGCCATATATGCCCCTCATGCCCACGCAGCACTGGCGCGTGGTGGTCGGTACGATGCAGTGGGTGCCGTGTTTGGACGCAATCGGCCTGCTGCGGGTTTTAGCATGGACCTCAAAGCCTTGGTCTCAGTGCTCGAACCCTTGAAGGTGCAATCCGCCATTCAGTCACCGTGGCATGATGATGTTGGTTTGAGGAAAGCCATTGCAGCCTTGCGTGAGCGTGGTGAAATTGTCGTGTGTGTTGTGGCAGGGCAAAGCAGTGAAGCAGAAGAGTTCCATTGTGATCGCGAGCTGGTGCTGGTAGATGGGCAATGGATTGTGCAAGTGATGGATTGAAAAGAAATTAATGATGAAAACTCAAGGACGTAATGTGGTGGTGGTGGGTGCTCAGTGGGGCGACGAAGGCAAAGGCAAGCTGGTGGACTGGCTGACAGAAAGTGCCCAGGGTGTGGTGCGTTTTCAAGGGGGGCACAACGCGGGTCACACTTTGGTGATCAACGGGGTCAAAACTGCCTTGCACCTGATTCCCAGTGGCATCATGCACCCAGGGGTCAAGTGTTACATCGGCAATGGCGTGGTATTGTCAGCGGCCAAGTTGTTTGAGGAAATGGCGGGCCTGGAACAAGCGGGTATTGATGTGCGTTCACGCCTTCGCATCAGCGAGGCTTGTCCCCTGATTTTGCCTTTTCACGCCGCATTGGATGTAGCGCGTGAAGCTGCTCGTGAGCAAAGCGGTATCGAAAAAATTGGCACTACAGGCAGAGGCATAGGCCCGGCCTACGAAGACAAAGTGGCGCGGCGTGCCCTGCGGGTGCAAGACCTTCAATTTCCTGAACGTTTTGCAGCCAAGCTGCGTGACTTGCTCAGGCTTCATAACCATGTCTTGCGAACGTTTTTGGGTTCACAGTATTTCAAGTTTGATGCAGCGCTGCAACCGTACATGGTCGATGGCGAAGTGCAGTTTGATGCGGTGTATGTTGAGGCCATGCGCCACGCTGAATTGCTCAAACCCATGATGGCCGATGTTTCCCGCGAGTTGAACGATGCGCATCATCGGGGTGATAACCTGCTTTTTGAAGGTGCGCAAGGGACATTACTGGACATTGATCACGGCACGTACCCCTTTGTGACCTCCAGCAACTGTGTGGCAGGCAACGCTGCTGCGGGTTCTGGGGTTGGCCCGGGCATGTTGCATTACGTTTTAGGTTTAACCAAGGCCTATTGCACCCGCGTGGGCGGCGGTCCTTTTCCCACGGAACTGGATTGGCAAATTGAAGGAACGCCTGGCTGGCACATGAGCACGGTGGGTGCTGAAAAAGGCGTGACGACGGGGCGTAGCCGGCGTTGTGGCTGGTTTGACTCCGCTTTACTCAAACGTTCCGCTCAGGTCAATGGGTTGACGGGTTTGTGCATCACCAAGATCGACGTACTCGATGGCTTGAGTGAACTTAAACTGTGTACCGGCTATGAGTTGGATGGTCAATGGACTGATATTTTGCCCATGGGTGCAGAGGAAATTGCACGCTGCAAACCCATTTATGAAACACTGCCCGGCTGGAGTGATCGCACCGCAGGCATCACGCACTACGATCAACTGCCAAGCGCTGCACGCCACTATTTGCAGCGTATTGAACAAACCACCGGCGTGCCCATTCACATCATCTCTACCAGTCCTGACCGGGATCACACCATCACCATCCGTCATCCGTTTTTGGCGGACTGAGATTTGTATAACTGTTTTATCGTTGTGGGAGCGGCAGCCGCGAAAGCTGCAAATCGCGCTACAAAGTCGGGTGATGGCTTCGCCTAATCCGACCTGCAGACATTGCTATGTCTTTTGAGTTTTTTTTAAGTTAAGAAATAAGCCGCTAGGCCACGCCAGTCAAGCGTAGTACGCTATTTATTCAGGAGTAATTTTATGTTAACGGAAGACGGCAAGCATCTGTATGTTAGCTACGACGAGTACCATAACCTGATTGAAAAGTTGGCGCTCATCATTGCCAAATCACTCTGGCCGTTTGATGTCATTTTATGTTTGGCTCGGGGTGGCTTGCGACCCGGCGACATTCTTTCGCGCATATTCAACAAACCCTTAGCCATCATGGCTGCGAGTTTCTGCCGCCAAGAGGCAGGCACTGTGCAGTGTGTGCTTGACATTGCCAATTCCATCACTATTCCCAAGGGCGACATTGCGGGCAGCGTGCTGTTGGTGGATGATTTGACGGACACCGGTTCGACCCTTCGTGCCGTGATGCAGCAACTGCGCAAGGGTTACCCCGCCATGACCGAACTGCGCAGCGCTGTCATTTGGACCAAGTCCGCCTCCCACTTCAAGCCAGACTACTGCGTTGATTTTTTGCCAACCAACCCCTGGATTCATCAACCTTTTGAAGCCTATGACACCCTGCGGCTGGAGGCATTGATGCAAAAGTGGAAGGTATAACCCCGCATGGCTGACAAAAGCACTGCCCTGATTCATCACGCCTACCAACCCCCTGCGGGCTTTGCAGCACCCCAGCCGGGGGTCTTCAAAGCCTCCACTGTTTTCTTTCCCAATGTGGCTGCCATGCGCAGTTTTGAGTGGAAGGACAAGTCAGCCTACACCTACGGTCTGCACGGCACACCCACCACTTACATCCTTGAAGAACGTCTGTCTGCACTGGAAGGTGGCAAGCAATGCCTGTTGGTGCCCAGTGGGCTTGCAGCCATTGCCACAGTGTCGCAGGCGCTGCTGAAATCTGGCGATGAAGTGCTGATGCCCCATAACGTGTATGGCCCTGGCAAAGCGTTGGTGGAGGGCGAACTGATGCACTGGGGCATTGGCCACCAGTTTTATGACCCCATGCAGCCCCAGGATTTGGCTGCCAAAATCAACCCAAAAACCCGCCTCATCTGGCTGGAAGCTGCGGGTTCGGTCACGCTTGAATTTCCTGACCTGTGCGAACAGGTTCGGCTTTGCCGTGCAGCGGGTGTCTTGTGCGCCTTGGACAACACCTGGGGAGCGGGTGTGGCGTTTTCGCCGTTTGATTTGCAGCCGGATATCAGTCCGCCACTGGCCGTTGATATTTCCATCCATGCCCTCACCAAATACCCCAGCGGCGGTGGTGATGTGCTGATGGGCAGTATCGTCACAGTCGATGATCATCTACACAGACAACTCAAGCTGTGCCACATGCGCCTGGGTTTGGGTGTGGGCGCGAACGATGCCGAAGCCATTTTGCGCAGTCTGCCCAGCTTGATGCTGCGTTACCGATCGCACGACGAAACCACCCGCCTGCTGGCACAGTGGTGCTTGAGTCGCCCCGAATTTGCGCAAGTCTTGCACCCTGCCCTGCCCGAGTCCCCCGGCCATGCGCATTGGCGTTGTCTGTGTCAAAACGGCTTGGGCGGTGCTGCGGGTTTATTGAGCATTATTTTCCAACCCAGTTACACCGTGGCACAGGTAGATGCGTTTTGCGATGCCCTTCAAGTGTTCAAAATTGGCTACAGTTGGGGTGGCCCCATCAGCTTGGCGATGCCCTACGATTTATTAACCATGCGCCCTTGTTGGCCTCTTTACTTGAAACCAGGCACACTGGTGCGCTTTGCTGTTGGATTGGAAGCTGTGACGGATTTGCAGGCTGATCTGGCCCAGGCGCTGGGGGCGATTCAAAGTGATGTGGCGTTTGCGTAGCCCGTATGGCGCTTCGATTCACACGGGCTACGTTGTTAACGTCGGAATTCACGTCCGATGGAATGATGGGTTAGGGGCCAATGGGGGGGCGCTGACGATACAGTGGCCAGCTATGCAGATGAGGAATTGAATCGAACAATCTTCGGCCAGTCGATTTGGCCGTCGGGCAGGCAGAATTCTTCGATAAATTCTCTTGTGAACCGATTGATCACTTTTGCATATTCGATCATAAAAGTCTCATTGCGTTCTTTCGCTCGATAACCGATTGGCTCAATAATGTCTATGAATAGCGTCTGCTCGCCAGAAACAAGCATCCAGAATGCTTCGCCGCACACCTTTCGGTAGTTACCTTTGTCTTCCTGGCGTTCTCTGCCATAGCAACAGCCGTTGATAGCAACTACGTTCTGAACAGTTTTATTTTGCCGCAAAACGATGGCTGCCTTGCGAAAGTTGTCACACATTTTCTTTATCTGGCTACTGTTGCCCCAGTTAGGGCCAGATTTGATGGACACAATGTAGCGGCTTCCATCGCGATTAAATTCCAAGTCTATTCCCTCAATGCCGGACTTCATTCCGCCATAGGCCAAATGACAGGCATGTATCGCAACATTTTCAAGAAATGCACCAAAAATGGTTTCCTCCTGTGATGAAAGATGGGCGTCCAAAATTCCTTTGACAAGGTCACCAGCCGCATTCATGTTCTTTGCTTTGAACAGGTAAGGATTTTTACGCTTGAGTACATTTTTCAGTTTTAAACCGCTCAAACTCTCTAGTTTGCGCATGTGGAAAGCAGGAATATTGTCTTCGATGTAACGAGCAATATTAGCCTTCATCTGAAACCTCATATTTCGCATGTGTTTGTAGCAGTAACATTTGCTTGTCTTGCGTTAGCTCGCGAGCCTTCTCGCAATATTCCGATAGAATTTCTATGCCCACAGCGTTTCGTTGTAGTTCTTTGGCAACCTCGATGGTTGTACCTGATCCAGAGAATGGGTCTAGTACTCGGTCGCCTACGTCAGTAAATAGCTTGATAAACCATTCAGGCAAGGCACGAGGGAACGCTGCACTGTGGTTTTTGTTACCACATTCTGTAGCGAGATGCAGCACATTCGTCGGGTATGCCATGCTGCGTTGCGCCCAATTGGCAATGTTTTTGCCGAAACCGCTGCCCACCTGAGAATCGAAGCGGACTACATCATTCTTGCCGAGCGACTTAAGACGCGCTTCAGCCCAGTCTCCCATAGGCACCATCACGGCATTCTGGTTCATCTTGAATTTACGCGCCTTGGTAAAGTGCAGACAACGCTCCCATGAATCGCGAAAACGATTGGGCCATTTACCGGGGTAGCAGTTCTTTTTGTGCCAGATATATTCTTCAGTCCATAACCAGCCCTGTTTGCGTAAAGCCAGAATCAACTCCAAAACGTATGTATGGCGTTCGCCATTTTCGGCTTTTTCCTTGATGTTGAGTACGAATGATCCAGTCGGCTTCAGAACACGAAGAAACTGCTCAGAACGTGGTAAAAACCATTCTATGTAATGCTCTGGCTTAATGCCACCGTAAGTTTTGATGCGACGGTCGGCGTAAGGGGGCGAGGTCATGATGAGATCAATCCCCTCGCTGTCAAATTTTTTCAGAACATCCAGGCAATCACCTTGAATAATCTCGGTTTGCGATATCACAGAACTCCCTCGTTGGGTGATCGTCCAAGAATATGGTAACAATCAGTTCCGCATTTGGCCGTCAGAGTTGGGATGCAATGCTAGGCGCAAATCGCGCAGTGTGGCCTAGCCACATAAGCGATTTGTAACGACGCAGTGCGCCCAAATCTGACGAGCCAAATGCGAAACTTATTATTGACCATCTCCTAAAGTGACGAGGATAGCAGAATGAGAGCGAACACACAAAGACTCAATCGACAACGGGTGCGTTTCAAAGTGATGTGGCTTTGAAACGCACCCGTCTAAACGGTTACATCCTAAGCCAAAGTCTTGTTCATGTAAAATCTCCTACTCGCCGATTTAGCTCAGTTGGTAGAGCAACCGCCTTGTAAGCGGTAGGTCGTCAGTTCGAACCCGACAATCGGCACCAAAAACTTAGTAAAATCAGTAAGTTAAAAAACCAACTAAATCAGTTGGTTTTTTTTTGGTTATTTGACTATTGGCGTTGCCCAAATGTAACCGTTTAGACCTCATGTTAGATGGGTCAGTGTTGATGGCGGATGTGCCCATTGCCACAGTAACAGGGCGACATCGTCAATGCCTTGACGTTTGGGCGCAGAAAAAAGTCGAACTTCGCCACCGCCTGCTTGCAATTTCATAACGGACAAGGCTTTGGTTTGTTCAATGCGGGTCAGCTTGTCGGCTTTGGTCAAAATGACCAAAAATTTCAAACCTTTTTCAACACGCGGACGCAACACTTCGAGCAAGATTTCATCTAGCTCCGTTAGACCGTGGCGAGGGTCGCACATCAGCACAACGGCCGTGAGGTTTTCGCGCGTGACCAAATAATTGGCCATGACCTGCTGCCAGCGCAATTTGTCTTGTAGGGGCACAGCCGCATAGCCATAACCTGGCAAATCTGCCAGAACGGCATCAGTCACCCCGTGTTTTCCTAACGAAAACAAGTTGATATGCTGCGTTCGGCCAGGCTTTTTGGAAGCAAAGGCAAGCTGCTTTTGTTGCGTCAGTGTGTTGATGCAAGTCGATTTTCCTGAATTGGAGCGGCCTACAAATGCAATTTCAGGCACGATTAAAGCGGGTAAAAAGTGCAATTGTGGTGCTGTGATTAAAAATTTGGCGGTGTGCAGCCACCCCAGTGCCAAGGGCGCAGTGATCTTGGGGTGAACGGCACAGTGCGAATCGGTCAGGTCAGAAGAAAGAGTCATGGCCAAAGAAGTTGAAGGGGGTGAAGAAGGTGAAGAATACGCCAGCAATGAGCATTATGTCCGCCCACCTGACATGCAGAAAACAAAGGCATCGGCGACATGAGTTGCTATTATTTTAATAGCTAACTATACATACTGGACGGGCGTTACCGGGCAAATGATGCCTCAAGTCGTGCCATTGGGTGGTCGTGAGATTTGGCATTGAATACCGACGGAATCATCCCTTTAGAATCGGCATCCTGCTGCTTTTAGGATATGGTCAAGCGCCAAGATGGCGCTTCCACAAAGTGCCATTCTCCATTCCATGCGGATCAGGAAGTCTGACCCTATGCCTAGGATGAACGCCATATCATTCAAGCAGTTGCATGGGAATGTGCTCAACATCCAGTGTGTCAGCTCCACTTTCAGAGTAATCCAGAATGTCGTTGAGGATACCCAAAAGCGCCAGCGATGAACGATGGATGGTGTCAAGCATTCGCTGTTGATCGTCATCGAGATGTGTGTGTTGCAAAATTTCAATCATGCCAACCACGCCGCTCATGTGGGTACGAATTTTATGGCTCAAATTGGCCAGGAACGGGTGCAATCAAAAGTGTTGGACGGTTGAATGCTAATTTTGGGTCATACTGCGCCCCCTACATCAAAAAATCCAGGAGACAAACATGATCGGCAATATCGAGACAACAATAATGCAACCAACAGACTTAAGCGCGAGGTT
>CAIYWD010000021.1 GCA_903929815.1 uncultured beta proteobacterium | reverse complement strand
CCGCCTTCGCGGGAATGACGGAGCTGGCTACAGAACAAATTTACCTTGACGTTCCAACCCTCCCCTGAAGTTCTCATGTTATTTCACCCTTTTTCTACTGAAATACGTCGTTTCTTTTGCTCGGTTTATGCCAAAGCCCAATCAGGACAATCGATGGATGCTATTGAAACCATTGCAAATCTCTGGATGGATGAACATCCTGAGTACCACGACGAGTTATCCGATGTGACAGCAGCCCTCAAAGTCCTGGAGTCAGCGGAAGATGGCCTGGATGACGCTTTTTTGCATTTGACCCTGCATCTGTCCATCAGCGAGCAATGCGCCATGGATCAACCACGAGGCATTCGCCAGGCGGTCGATTTGCTCTCTTATCGGCGTGACTCTTTGCATGCTGCACACCATGAAGTCATGGGATGCCTCAAACAAACGTTGTTGGCAAGCCAGAAAACGGGGCATATACCCGACGAGACTACTTATTTGGCGTGCGTACAACGTCACAGCACGCGTGAAAGGTCTTTCTTTCACATGGATTGATCACTCATGTGGCGCATCTGGCATCCCCATACGATCAACAGCACGGCCAAGGACATCACCCAAAAAGGCCACAGTCCCTTGTGTGCCACCCAACGGGCGTAAGGCGTTAGCCCTGTTCGCCCTTCTACTTGGCCCTCTAGTGCAAAGGGCGTATGCGAAGGTGCTGCGTAGCTCACTTGACCCAAGTGGTTCACGATGGCGGTTCGCCCAGTGTTGGTGGCCAGCAAAAAAGGACGAGCAAACTCCAGCGCACGCATACGCGCAATCTGCAAATGCTGATCCATCGCCAGATGTTCACCAAACCATCCCAAATTACTGACATTGACCCAAATGGTTGGGGCCAGTGCTTCGTTTGCAAACTGGGTGGCCAGTTCTTCTGTGAACAGGTTTTCATAGCAAATGGTGGCTGCTAGGCGTTGGCCTTGCCAGTCAAACGTGGGTTGAGGCAATCCCCCACGGTTAAAGTCACCAAAAGGAATGTGCATCAAATCGGTGAACCAGCGAAAAAAAGTGGGAATGAACTCGCCAAATGGCACCAGATGATGTTTGTCATAGCGCCAGGGCCTGGCTTGTCCTGGCGCAAAGCCCACGACGGAATTGGTGTAACCCTCGGTGTTGTTACCCAACGTGATTCCAATCAGCGCAGCCTGATCTGCCGTGGCAAAGCGCGCCTTTGTATCTGTCCAATAGCCAACAGGCAATCGATCAGGCGGCAGTGCGAAGGCGGTCTCGGGGGTGATGATGAGCGAACTGCGGCTGGCGTTTAATTGCTCACCATACCAGTGCAAGGCTTGTTGGATGCCAGTGCTCACATCAAACTTTTCATCTTGAGCAATGTTGCCTTGCAATAAAGTCACAGTGAGTGTTCCAGCAGAGCCTCCCGTTGGTGTGGGCAGCCACTGTGGCAGCACCATGAGGGCCAATGCCGCCAGTCCACACCCTGCCATGCGTTGTAAAGACGATGCACTCAAACCCGTCGCCAGCAACGCAGCCAGGGCTGCCACCACAGCACTCGTGCCATACATTCCCACCCAGGCAATCCAGGCTGCCAGTGGCCCGTCGATTTGTGAATAGCCCACAGCGCCCCACCCAAAGCCGGTCAAAAGCACGCCACGCGCCAGTTCAGCCAGAAGCCACAATGCTGCAAAAAAAGTAGCAAACAACGCATGATGGACGTGCGCTAAACGCCAAAAAAGCATACAAACCATGGCGTAATAAATCGCCAACAATCCCGCCAGAATCAGCACTGCCAACACCGCCAGGATCGCATTCAAACCACCAAAAGTGTGCATGGCAGTGAACAACCAGCCAAACGTGCAAGCCAGCCAGGCCGTGGCAAACAACCAGCCACGCAAAAAGGCCTCACGTCCACTAGGGCTGGTATTTAGCAACATCACCAATGCGGCCAGCGCCAGCCACGCACCCCACCACAAAGGCTGACCTTGCGCAAAACCAGGCACAGGCACGGGCCAAGCCAGGCTGGCTGCTTGCAGCAGGCCCGCCAGCACAGAGAGAAAAAGCGGCATCAAAAGACGACCCAGGGTAGGCCGAACAAACAAGTAAAAGCTGGAATTCCGGGGGCTAGATGGGTTCATCATGTATGGGGGTTACCTTGAACCACTTCACAGCCCCGCCCTTGGTATGCATCACAGAAAAATTCAATCCTGACAGCAGATGGTGTTCACCACGCCGTGGCACATGACCCATTTCATGCGCGATCAAGCCACCGATGGTGTCAAATTCATTGTCACAGTCGGTACTGCAGAGTTTGATGCCAAAAGCATTTTCAACGCGCTCAAGGGTGGTATCGCCACTGACCCTGTAACTGCGATCAGCCAGACCAAAAATATCGCCTTCATCTTTGGCAATGTCAAACTCGTCTTCAATCTCTCCTACAATTTCTTCCAGAACATCTTCAATGGTGATTAAACCGGCCACGCGGCCAAACTCGTCAATCACAATGGCCAGATGGTTATGGTTGGCCTGAAAGTCTCGAAGCAAATCGTTCAAGGCTTTGCTCTCGGGCACAAACACTGCGGGGCGCAGCAAGGCACGAATGTTCAATTCTGGTGCCCTTTGTAGTTTGAGTAAATCCTTGGCCATCAAGATGCCAATGATGTTTTCACGATCCCCATCAAACACCGGAAAACGCGAATGCGCTGTGCTGATCATTCCCCGAATCAGATCATCTACTGACGCTTCGATATCGATCATGTCCATGCGGGTGGAAGGCACCATCACATCACCTGCCATCAGGTCTGCCATGCGAATCACGCCCTCCAACATGCGGCGTGAATCAGCGCCAATGAGTAAATTGTGTTCGGCTTCGGCTAAAGTGTTGATCAACTCGACAGTGGAATCGGGGCCGGGATGGAGGAACTCGGCCAGCTTTTGCAAAAATGAGCGCTGATCTTTGCGATCAGGGGGGACAGGGTAGGGGTCAGACACGGCCAATCAAGCAGGACATGCGTTTGTTGAACAAGCCTCTAGGATACATCACCCGCTTCACGCCAAAGCCAGTGCTCGCAGACAGCGCTGCCGATGAACTGTGCCACTGTTGGGCGCAATCTCTTCTGACCTGAGCCGCAATCCATAAGTCAATCCAAGCTGATCTGCCCGCAAAACCCAGGCGCAGAGGCGATCAAGCTGGGCTTCGGGTTCGCGCAGACCCGTTTGCTGCTGGTCAAGCCACAAAGTTTGCTGCTGCAAGGTGGTGCTGTCACGGCTGACCAGTTCACCTGTTTTGGCCGCTTTTTTCCAGACAATGGTTTTCAGGGTATCTCCTCTGCGGTAGGGGCGCAGGCCGTCTTGTTCGCCTTGGTGACTGATGCGCAGCGCGTGAGCATGAAGGCCCTCTGACGTTTGACCTACAGGCAGAGGTGGCGCAAAAGGCTCTGGAGCGGGATAGACCAAAAGATGTGCTGCAGGTCGCCACATGGCCCAAACGCGAAACGTGCCCAGAGGAAAAAAAGTCTCAATGGACACCGTGGGCAACCGGTGCAGCCCACGGCGATCAGGGGTATAAGTCAGTTGAATCCGTGCATCGGATTGGCTGGGAACATCAGTCCATGCCCACTGCCCAGAATGCAGAACAGACAGGCCAATGCCATAGCGAACGGTACGGCGATCATTGTGAAGTGTGGTGTTAAAAATGGCTGTAGCGCCCGCGTGTATTGCGTCGGGCGCTATCAAATTTAATGTTAATCCACACAATGTGCTGTGACTGACGTGAATGGCCACCACAGCACAGCCAGTCAACAAAAAGGTGAGTACATAGCCCAGATTGAGCTGGTAGTTGATGGAAGCCACCAGCAACAAAAGCAACGTCACCCCCAGCATCAAGCCTGCTCGCGTTGGCAAAATATAAACATTGCGCTGCGTTAATGTCAGTTGGTCTGAGAATGGCAATCTGTTTTGCCACCAACGGGCAAACCCTGCCTGAACGTAGGCTATGGGGTGAAAAATTCTGAAAATCAAGGCAGTGGCAGGGCATCGATCATGGCGCGCACCTGCTCCACAGAACCCCGACCGGCACGACTGACCGGTGTAAGCCGATGTGCAACCGTTTGCGGCAAAATGGCCTGCACATCGTCCGGGGCAACATAGTCACGCCCACTGAGCAATGCCCGCGCCTTCGCAGCACGCAAGACTGCCATGCCGGCACGTGGGCTTAAACCTTGCACAAACCATTGCCCAGAACGGGTCGCAGCCAGTACATTTTGCACATAGTCCAACAAAGGTTCGGCAGCATGAATGGCTTGCACTTTGGCTTGTAACACCTGCAATTCATCGGGGGTCAGCAAACTCGGCAGCGCATCGACCCACTGCCGACGATCTGCCCCCAGGAGCAGCAGACGCTCGGCCGATCGATCCGGATAACCCAGCGAGATTCGCATCAAAAACCTGTCCAGTTGCGATTCTGGCAACAAATAAGTCCCCAACTGATCGTGCGGATTTTGCGTGGCAATCACAAAAAATGGAGAGGGCAGGGGGCGCGTTTGCCCTTCAATCGTGACCTGTTTTTCTTCCATGGCCTCCAGCAATGCGCTTTGGGTTTTGGGGCTGGCGCGGTTAATTTCATCGGCTAGCAGCACCTGGGCAAACAGTGGGCCGGGGTGAAAAATGAATTTTTCCTGGGTTCGCTCATACACGGATACCCCCGACAAATCACTGGGCATCAAATCAGCCGTGAATTGCACGCGTGAAAACTGCAACCCAAAAGTTCGGGCAAGCGCATGAGCAAGCGTGGTTTTGCCCACCCCAGGCACGTCTTCAATCAACAAATGCCCCCCTGACAAAAGGCAAGCGAGACAGTCTTGCGTTTGATCTGACTTGCCCACAATCACAGCGTTAAGCTGCTTGAGCAAGGATTTGAGTTTCAGTGGTATGTCCATGCGGTTTTTTATAATATCAATTCATGAAATAATAGACTTTATATCACAAATACTCAATTTTATATTTGATCGGAATTAATGAGGGTGCGTTTCAAAGTGATGTGGTGCAATACAAAAACCAAATCCCCCCTAACCCCCAATGGCACTACCTTAAACATTAGTTTTATAAAAACAATAGGTTAGCAAAACGTGTAGGTCGGGTTAGCGCGTAGCGCGTAACCCGACATAACCGCACGACGCATGTCGGGTTACGCTTCGCTAACTCGACCTACAATGACTAATATTATGTTTTCAAT
>CAIYWD010000020.1 GCA_903929815.1 uncultured beta proteobacterium | reverse complement strand
TCCTTGCAGGCAGTAGCCTGCAGCGTCGTCACGCCTACCCAGACGAGCCGCCAGTAGCCCACTCGGGCGCGTTCAACTGAGGAATCCAGGTTCAAAGTAGCTTGGCCGCGTCGTCGCGCCTACCCTGATGCGCCGCCAGCAATCCTCTCGGGCGCGTTCAACTGAGGAATCTAGATCAAGAACAGTCCCCAAGGGATGCTTTGTCGTTGGCTATGCGCTGGCTGTGCCAATAGACATCGTCCACTGGACTGGCTTGTGTGCGATTGAACGTGCGCGCCAACACAAACATCAAATCACTCAATCGGTTCAGGTAGTGGCGTGGTGTGTCGTTGAAGGGTTCTTGTGCTTCCAATGCCACCACTGTGCGCTCTGCCCTGCGTGCAACCGTGCGGCAGACATGGGCTTGTGCTGCTGCGCGTGTACCACTGGGCAAGATAAATTCTTGCAGCGCGGGCAAAGTTTCATTGAAATGCACCAGAGCAGCATCCAGCACACTCACCGTCTCTGGCTTGAGAAGTGCCAGGCCTGGCATCCCAGGACTGCCTGGAATGGATAACTCACCACCTAGATTGAACAGTTGGTGCTGAATGTCGGTCAGCAATGCTCTGATTTCATCTTGCAGGGTTTCGCACAGCAGCAGGCCAATGTGGGAATTCAACTCGTCCACATCCCCCATGGCGTGAATGCGCAGGTTGTTTTTAGAAACACGCGTGTTATTGCCCAAGCCGGTGGTTCCGTTGTCTCCGGTGCGCGTGGCAATCTGTGTGAGTCGGTTACCCATGGTGTGAAATTAATAGGTCGATGGTGTTGGTTCGAAGGTATGACGCGGCAAGGTGACGATCAGCGTAGTGCTATTTTGCTCGTCACTGGTCGTCATGGTCAGTGAGCCGTTTTGAGCCTTGACCAGCATCTGCGCAGAATAAGTGCCAATGCCGCTACCACCCGCTTTGCCGCTGGTAGCAAATTTTTCAAAAAATCGTCCCCGCAGTTCCACAGGCACCACGCCATTGTTGGTCATCACAATGCGCAAAGGCGTTTCATCCTTGAGTGTGACCACAACACGGGTGTCAGTCGGCGCGGCTTCGCACGCATTTTTAAGAAGGTTTTGAAACAGCGAGAAGCACAGCATGACATCGCCTAGTACCTGCGGGGATTCTGTGCCCACAGGGGTGTCGGTGTCGACCTCAATGGTCAGTCGCTTGTCTGAAAAAGTGGATCGGAACAAATCAACAATGCGATGCAAAATCTCGCTCACATTCACTGCCACAGCCTTGAGTTTGAACTGCCCCATCTCGATTTTGTAAAGCTCGCCAGCCAGATTGACCATATTCATTGCCTGTTCTGCGGTTTGCTGCACCAGTCGCAATTGGGCAACGTGTTTTGGGTCTAGTGTGTTGTCATCTGTCAGCGTTTGCACCATGCCCACAATGCCGGCCAGCGCGCCCTTGAGGTCGTGACGGGAAATGTTGTCAGCGTCCTGGCGTACACGAGCCACATCGAGCATGGCATCGTAATCCGCCTGCAATTTGCGACGCATATCCACAAACTGAATGAAATTGCGCACACGCGCCCGCAGTGCCTTGGGGTCAGAGGTCTTGGATACAAAATCAACAGCCCCTAGCTCCATGCCTTTGAGACGGGCATCGTCATCGGCCAAGCCAGTGACAAAAATCACCGGCATCTGTGCGGTAGCAGGTTGTTCGCGCAGACGGCGCACCACTTCAAAACCATCCATGCCAGGCATCAGAACATCCATCAGCACCAAATCAGGCGGGTTGGATTGACATATTGTCAAGGCGGTCTGTCCATCTACAGCGGTTAAAACCTGGTATTCATCCTTGAACAGTTTTTCAAGCAACTTCAAACTGACGGGGTAATCATCAACCACCAAAATTCGTGAAGGCGACAAGACAGTTTCCAATTCCAGACCATCTGTCTCTGTTTTGAGTAGAGGCGCAGCGTGTTTGGGGATGGGGATAGGGATGGGGCGTGTCTGGGGTTTGAAAATGCGCTCCAGTCTTGCCATCAAACTGCCCGCGTTATAGGGCTTGACCAACAGACCATTGACACCTGCGGCAATCACCATTTCAATACGCTGACGCTCGGCCTCAGCGGTGATCATTAAAAATGGCAAATGGGCCAACTTGGCATCAGCACGAATGGCTTTAAGCAAATCCAGCCCGGACATGACAGGCATGTTCCAGTCGGACAACACCACATCAAACTTACCCTGGCGCAACATGTCAAGCGCTTCGGCACCATGACGTGCCACCTTGATTTTTTCGCAACCCATGCCACGCAACTGATTGACCGTCACTGCACGCATCAGCTCCATATCCTCGACCACTAGGTAGTTCAGTTGATGCAAATTCATACGTTGGCGAAGGGCTTAGAGGACATTGGGGGCAATTATCAGTCACTGGGCGAACAGAGGCACTGGTTCAATTGGCCAGTGGCCGCGCTAAGGACAGTCATGGACAAATCATCTAAAACAAAGAGGGGGTGTCTAAGGATATGGTCAATAATAAGTTCCACATTTGGCTCGTCAGATTTGGGCGCACTGCGTCGTTACAAATCGCTTATGTG
>CAIYWD010000019.1 GCA_903929815.1 uncultured beta proteobacterium | reverse complement strand
TAGAAAAGTAGCCGTTTAGGCCGAATTTGCGGCGTTGCTATAGCTTTATCAGGTTTTTGGCAAAATCTTCGTTTTCAAAAATATACATAAACCGTTGATACGAAAATACAAATAGGGTTTTCGTTCAGACACTATTTAGGCAAAGCGCTGTATTTGTCCCCCCCCCTTTTTTTTTGCAAAAGGGGGGATAGGGGGGATTTGGTTTTTGTATTGCACCATATCACTTTGAAACGCACCCAGCCCATTCTGGCTTAAATATGCGGCTGATGTCCTCAGTCGTAGCGCATCAATCCGTGGCCGAACTGTGGAGTTCGCCCTGCGAGCAGGTCGGTAAAAAAAGACCAGATGGTGTCAGCGCTGGGCGGACAGCCGGGCAAAAAATAATCCACATGCACCACCTCATGAATGGGGTGAACACGGTTCAGTGGCAATGGCAGTTCAGGGTCATTGGGCACGCGACTGCCTGCAGTGGTACCGGCATGGGTGCAATACACGTCGCGCAGCATTTGGCCGACATCACGCTGATTACGTTGCGCTGGCAAGCCGCCATTGATGGCACAAGCGCCCATGGCCACCAGGATTTTGCAATGCGAGCGAAATTCGCGCAACACCTGCACGTTTTCTGCATTGCACAGGCCACCTTCAATCAGACCCATGTTGCATCGGCCAATGGTTTTGATGTCGGTCAAGGGGGTGCGGTCAAATTCCACTTTTTCCAGTAATGTCAGGATGCGCTCGTCAATGTCCAATAACGACATATGGCAACCAAAGCAGCCTGCGAGCGACACGGTGGCAATTTTGAGCTTGTGGGGTGCGTGCAGCAAAGTGGAGGCAGTCATGATGCATTCCCTTCACTTGCAGACACAAGATGAAGATCAAAGCGCCTCTGGCCGATGGGGACAGTAAAGCCTTGACGCTTGGGCAGCAAAGCACCCACCGGGCAAATGTGAACGGCACGGTCTGATACCGCGATGGCACTGTCGCCAAGCAGGCCACTCAGGCTATTGACGACGAGATGGGCATCTATCCCGTGGCCGCTGATAGCAAATACATTTTTGCCATCCACATCGCGGCTGGCACGAACACATAGTTCACACAAAATGCAGCGATTCAAATCCAGCCACACCTCAGGGTGGCTGGCATCAACCGGGCGGTTGGGGTAGAACTCTTCAAAATGGGGGCCTGTCATGCCAGCTTCATAAGCGGTAGCTTGCAAACGGCAGTTGCCACTTTTCTCGCACGAAGGACAAAAATGATTGCCTTCTACAAACAGCATTTGCAAAAGAGTGCGGCGCAGGGTGCGCAGTTCTTCGGTGTTACTTTCCACGTTTTGCCCTGTACTGGCCAGCACGGTACAAGCCGCTCCCATGCGCCCATTGACCTTGACGGTACACAGGCGGCATGAGCCATGGGGCAGAAAATTTTCCATCCAGCACAAATGCGGAATATAGCCGCCTGCGCGGGTCACTGCCTGCATGAGGGTGTCACCCGGGCCAAATTCAATGTCCTTGCCATCAAGTGTGAAGGTGCCCGGACTTAAGGCATCAATTCGCTTATTGCTCATAACAGTGTTTCCAAATGTGCGCCAGCATCGTCACGCGCAGTGGCTAAGCGGGCTTGTGAGAGTTCTGCATCCAGATCAAATCCGGGCACAAAATGCAAGGATTTCAAATGCCGCTCATACGCGGGACGAAACTTGGCGATGGTGTCTCGCAAAGGGTTGCAGGCGGCTGCTCCCAAACCACAGTGGGTGGCGCCGTGCATGAGTTTGTCTAGTTCATACAGTTCATCCAAATCCTGGGTAGAGCCATGACCCCGCTGCAATTTGTCCAGTCTGCGAACCACCAGCTCGTTACCCACACGGCATGGCGTACAAAAACCGCAGCTTTCATGGGCGAAAAAGTGGGCAAAGTTTCGGGCAACCTCAAACATGTCTCGTGACCGGTCAAACACCATAAATGCTCCCGCTGTGGGAACATCCTCAAAACCAATGCACCGACTAAATTCTGATGCCGACAGACACACGCCAGAAGGCCCGCCCACTTGAACGGCCTGGGTGTCGTGTGCGCCGCAGTCTTCCAGAATGCGGCCAATGCGTGTGCCAAACGGGTACTCATAAATCCCCGGACGATCGCAGTCGCCTGAAACAGAATGGATTTTTGTTCCCGTCGATTGTGGTGTGCCAATGCTGCTCCACCACGGAGCGCCATTCAATGCAATATGGGTGACAGCGCAAAAAGTTTCCACGTTGTTGACTGTTGTGGGCTGCCCCAGATAGCCGCACTCCACAGGAAAAGGAGGGCGAATGCGCGGTGTACCCCGTTTGCCTTCGAGCGATTCAATCAGCGCAGATTCTTCGCCGCACACATAAGCACCTGCCCCGACATGAATGACGATATCAAAATCAAACCCAGCCTGCCCCTGAATGGCTGTGCCCAGCAAACCCTGTTCGTGTCGGCGCTGCAAGACCGATTCCAGATGATCCAAAAGATAACGGTACTCTCCCCGCAAGTAAATAAGACCCTGGCGTGCCCCCACCACCATCGCGGCAATGGTCATGCCCTCCACCACGGCATCGGCGCAACTGCTGAGTAACACACGGTCTTTGAAAGTACCTGGCTCGCCCTCGTCGGCATTGCACACCACGTAATGCATTTGTCCCGGAGCGTTGCGGCAGAGCTGCCATTTGGTGCCGGTGGCATACCCGGCACCGCCGCGACCGCGCAGCTTGGCGCGCTTGAGTTCGTCAAGGATGGCGAGTGGCCCCCGTGTACAGGCCGCAGACAGCGCTTGTCCTGGATCGGGCTGCTCTCCAAGTTTGACATCGGCACGGTGAATTTGATCGACCACACGAGACCACTCAACAGGCCATTGGGCAATGGGCACCCGTTGCTCAATAAGCGCGGCCAGATGTTCCATGCGCGATGGTGTCAGTTTGGTGACCACCTGATGATGATTGACCAACAAGGCAGGTCCCTGATCGCACAACCCTGTGCAGGATGTGGTGGTCACGCTGACAAGACCATCTGCACGTGTCTGCCCCTTCACCACCTTGAGCCGTCGGCAAAGGTCTTGCAGCAAAGCCTCACTGCCCAACATGCGGTCGGTGATGTTGTCGCTGAACAAAACACGGTATTCGCCCACAGGCTGCGTATGAAAAAAACGGTAAAAACCTGCCACACCTTCCACATGTGCCAGCGTTAATCCCAAGGTATTGGCCATCTGGCTTAACGCGGAGCGTGAGAGCCAGCCCTGCATGGCCTGCCACTCGCGCAGAATTTGCACCAGGGCATGGGGATCTTGGTGGTGGCGTAAGAGCAAAAAATCAAGCTCTGATGCCAATACGGGGGGGTCTTGACTGATGGTGTTCATAAGTTACTAAAGTTTAGACATTCGGATTACTTTTACTTCAGCCACTCGTAAGCAGATTCTCACGTTGGTACAAGTCCAAATGTAACTCGATGTTCAAGTCTTTGTGGTTGACAATTGCAGTCTGTTTCAATAAAAAGTGAGACTGCCATGTTTTTTAAAGCCTTTTTTTTATCACCAGTTACGTTTAATCTTTGACACAAGAATTGCAACGACGGTGTCCAACTCACCGCTTGAGTAATAAGTGCCTAAGGATATGGTCAACAATAAATTCCGCATTTGGCCGTCTGGTTTGGGATGCAATGCCAGGCGCAAATCGTGCGGTGTGGCCCAGCCACATAAGCGATTTGTAACAACGCAGTGCGCTCAAATCTGACGAGCCAAATGTGGAACTTATTATTGCTCCAAAAATCAGTTCACATCGCAACTGATCAGACATGGCAGTCACGGGTGCGTTTCAAAGTGATGTGGCTTTGCTTGGGTGCGACATCCAAATCCCCCCTAACCCCCCTTGAAAAAGGGGGGGTTAGGGGGGATTTGGTTTTTGTATTGCACCACACCACTTTGAATCGTACCCGTTGTCTTACTGGGGACATTGATAGGCGATGAACAAAAAGTTTTCTACGTCAAAAATTGTACAAAATTCAGTGCTAACGCGCTCTGGTATTGTGTTTGGTGCTACGTTTTTTGAAATTATTAGCTAAAACTTATTGTTGACAATATCCTTAGCGTTTCCCAAGTCTGACAGACCCCATGGGGAAAGATATTGCGAACGTCAAACGTTTTTTTGATGTCGATGTGGTATCGTCACAGCTTCAACAATTTCTAAAACACGGAGAATATCGTGAATAATATAGTCCGATCTTTACAAGATTCATTTCTCAACACCCTGTCTCTCGAACATGTGCCAGTTTCCGTTTACTTGGTCAATGGCATCAAGCTCCAGGGGCAGATTGAATCGTTTGACCAGTATGTAGTTCTGTTGCGCAATACAGTCACCCAAATGGTCTATAAACATGCTATTTCAACCATTGTGCCTGGGCGGGTGGTGAACTTTTCAGTGGACGAGGGTGAAAAAACTGCAAGCGATTGACGACAACGTCACGCCCACTTTGTTGGTGGGCGTTGATTTTGGTCTGCCCAATTTTGACGTTCAACTCGAAGAGTTGGGGTTGCTGGCACAGACGGCTGGTTTGTTGCCTGTTGCGCGCGTAACATGCAAGCGCAAATCGCCGGATGCTGCCCTGTTCATCGGCAGTGGCAAGGCTGACGAAATCAAACAAATGGTAATAAGGCTAGGCGTGCAGGAAATTTTGTTTGATCAAAGTTTAAGCCCTGCCCAGCAGCGAAACCTCGAACGCTACTTTGACCTTCCTGTCAATGACAGAACCTTCCTGATTTTAGAAATTTTTGCTCAGCGTGCGCGCAGTCATGAGGGGCAGTTGCAAGTTGAACTGGCGCGTTTGCAATATTTAAGTACGCGACTGGTTCGCCGCTGGTCGCATCTTGAGCGGCAAAGCGGCGGTATTGGTATGCGCGGTGGACCGGGAGAAGCCCAAATCGAGCTGGATAAACGCATGATCAGCGACAGCATCAAGCGCATCAAAGAGCGTCTGATCAAAGTCAAACTGCAGCGCCATACCCAGCGCCGCCAACGGCAGCGGCATGACACTTTCACCATATCCCTGGTGGGTTATACCAACGCTGGTAAATCAACATTGTTCAACGCTTTGGTCAAAGCTAAAACCTATGTGGCAGACCAGTTGTTTGCCACACTCGATACCACCACACGTCAGCTTTATTTGGGTGATGTGGGGTGCAGGGTATCGCTATCAGACACGGTGGGGTTTATTCGTGATTTGCCACACGGTTTGATTGATGCTTTTGAGGCCACACTGCAAGAAGCGGTAGATGCTGACTTGTTGCTTCATTTGGTTGATTTTTCCAGCCCCAACCATCCCGATCAAATCGCCGAGGTGCAGCGTGTACTCAAAGACATTGGAGCAAGTGATATTCCCCAAGTGATGATTTTCAACAAGATGGATGTCGTGCCTTTGGAACGCCGTCCTACTGTTTTGCGTGATGTTTATGATATGAACGGCTGTCCCACACCGTGTGTGTTTATCAGCGCTCAGACAGGAACTGGTTTACCCGAATTGTGCCAATTGTTGATAGATCAATTGCTGGCCATTCGTAACCATCCCAAATTTTCTGACGCATTTCCTGATGTTCGTCTAACCGAGCCTTTTACGGGCAATATTGAGAGTGAATAGACCCGAGTGATCCGATGAAATTTCAACAATCCATTTTTAACACCACAGCTTGGCCGCAAGGCTTGCAACGCCTATTTAATCTCAATGATCCGCACTGGGGGCGCGGCGACAAGCAAAGCGGTGACCCTGATCCGGATGCTAAACCAGAGCTGCCACCAGGCAAAAGTCCGCCACGTGGGTCCAGGCGCAAGGACACATCAGTACCTCCTGACCTGGATGAATTGTGGAGTGACGTGAATCGAAAGTTTGATGCTCTGTTAAGCAATGGGGGCAAGGGCGGCAAGGGTAGTGGCCGCAAACCCCGACGGTCCGAGGGCAATGGTGGTGGAGGTTCTGAAGACGACTTTCAGCCAGGCATGAGGGGTGCATGGATCATTTTGGGCGTGATTTTTGCTTTGGCTCTGCTCATTTGGCTGGGTACGGGTTTTTTCATCGTCCAGGAAGGTCAGCAGGCTGTTATCACCCAGTTCGGTAAATACAACTCTACCGTTGGTGCGGGTTTCAACTGGAGATTGCCTTATCCCATTCAACGCCATGAACTGGTTTTTGTGACGCAAATACGTTCAGTGGATGTCGGCCGTGACACCATCATCAAGGCAACAGGTCTGCGTGAGTCTGCCATGCTGACGGAAGATGAAAATATTGTCGAAATCAAATTTGCCGTGCAATACCGCCTGAATGATGCGCGAGCTTTTCTTTTTGAGAGCAAAAACCCGGCGGATGCTGTCGTGCAGGCAGCAGAAACTGCGGTTCGCGAAGTGGTAGGAAAAATGCGCATGGACAGTGCATTGTCAGACGAGCGTGATCAAATTGCACTCAGGGTTCGCGTTTTGATGCAAAAAATTCTCGACCGCTACAAGGTGGGGATTGAAGTGGTAGGTATCAATTTGCAACAAGGCGGTGTGGGGCCGCCAGAGCAGGTACAGGCCGCATTTGATGATGTCCTGAAGGCAGGGCAGGAGCGTGAACGTGCCAAAAACGAAGCGCAAGCCTATGCCAACGATGTGATTCCGCGTGCAGTCGGTGCTGCATCGCGCTTAAAAGAAGAGGCCGATGCCTACAAAGCACGCATCGTGGCCCAGGCGCAGGGTGATGCACAGCGCTTTAAATTGGTGCTGGCGGAATACCAAAAAGCACCACAGGTCACTCGTGATCGCATGTACATTGACACCATGCAGCAAATTTACAGCAATGTGACCAAGGTTATTGTTGATTCACGTCAGGGGTCTAACCTGTTGTACCTGCCTTTGGACAAAATCATGCAAATGACGGGACAAGACCACACTGCGCCTGCTTCGTCGGTCACGCCCAATATTCCCGCGATGGATGCTGCGTCGGATGCACGTACCCGCGATGCTGCGCGTACACGTACCCGTGAAACCCGTTAGGAGTCTTCGATGAATCGGCCAAGTTTTATTATTTCAAGTCTTTTGTTACTTGCAGGGTTAGCCAGCATGACTTTGTTTGTGGTGGATCAGCGTCAATTTGGTGTCGTGTTTGCCTTGGGGCAAATCAAGGAAGTCATCACCGAGCCAGGTCTGAATTTCAAGCTGCCCCCCCCTTTGCAAAACGTGTCGTACATCGACAAACGATTACTGACACTTGACAGCACCGACAACGAACCCGTTCTAACGGCTGAAAAGCAGCGCGTGGTGATTGACTGGTATGTCCGTTGGAGAGTTTCAGAACCCACACAATACATTCGCAATGTAGGTACGACCGAAGCGGCAGGTGCTAGTCAGCTCAATCGCGTGGTGCGCAATGCTTTTCAGGAAGAAATTAACAAACGCACGGTCAAGGAATTGTTGTCGCTCAAACGTGAAGCCCTGATGCACGATGTCAAGACCGAAGTATTAGGACAGGTTCGCGGTGAAAAACCATGGGGCATTGATGTGATTGATGTCCGTATCACCCGCGTGGATTATGTCGAGGCCATCACAGAATCCGTTTATCGGCGCATGGAAGCCGAGCGCAAGCGCGTGGCCAACGAACTGCGATCCACAGGTGCGGCTGAAGGCGAAAAAATTCGCGCTGACGCAGATCGTCAACGTGAAGTGACAGTGGCCAATGCCTACCGCGATGCCCAAAAAATCAAGGGCGAAGGTGACGCAGAGGCAGCGCGAACTTATTCTGAGGCCTTTGGTCGTGACCCTCAATTTGCCCAGTTTTACCGAAGCCTTGATGCGTACAAGGCATCTTTTGCCAACAAGAGCGATGTGATGGTGCTGGACCCCTCTGGTTCTGAATTTTTTCGATCCATGCGTGGTGGCGCAGGCGCATCTGCTGGCGTACCGAAGAAATAATTTTAGGTTGGATGCATCCATTGCACAAGCGTAAAAGGATACCCCCAAGATTCGTTGCCAATAATTTTCCTATCGATGGTTGACCCTATCCTTAGCGGATGAATAAGGAGCATTCATGACTTTTGCATTGGAAACAGCCGCCCATCCTGTGGGCTTGCGTCGTGTTGTCATTGACCCTGTCTCTCGTGTTGAAGGGCACGGCAAGGTCACGTTGCTACTCGACGAGCACGATAACGTTCAGCAGGCCAGACTGCACATTGTTGAATTTCGTGGTTTTGAAAAATTCATCGAAGGCCGTCCGTATTGGGAAGTGCCGGTCATGGTGCAGCGTTTGTGTGGCATCTGTCCGGTGTCGCACCACCTCGCCGCTGCCAAAGCGTTTGATCGCGTTGTAGGGGCTGTGCCTGTGAGCGCTAGTGCTACGGCTGTTCGCCGGCTGATGCACTATGGGCAAATTTTGCAATCTCACGCACTGCATTTTTTTCATCTGTCCTCGCCCGACTTGCTGTTTGGGTTTGATTCTGACGTAGCCAAGCGCAACATTGTCGGCATCGCGCAAGCTCACCCTGACATCGCAAAAAAAGGCATTTTTCTGCGCAAATTTGGCCAGGAAATCATTCGTATCACCTCAGGCAAACGGGTTCACGGCACAGGTGCTGTGCCTGGGGGCGTTAACAAACTGGTCACTGCTGCAGAACGCGACATTTTGTTGCGTGATGTCCCGCAAATGCTGCAATGGGCACAAGACGCTGTGACCATTGTCAAGCAGTTGCATGCGCACCAGCCGGCGCTCTATCACAACTTTGCCAGTTTTCACTCCAATTGGATGTCTTTGGTGCGTTTGGATGGCGCTCTTGATTTGTATGACGGTGTGCTGCGTGCGCGTGATGCCATGGGCAAAATTGTGTTCGATGGTCTTGATGATCAGCGTTATCTGGATGTGATTGAAGAAGAGGTTCGCCCCTGGAGTTACATGAAATTTCCCTATTTGCGCAGCTTGGGGCCAAATTTGGGTTGGTATCGCGTAGGGCCGCTCGCACGGGTACAAAATTGCGACTTTATTCCCAGCGAACGCGCTGAAGTGGAGCGTCAGGTTTTTGTAGCCTGGGGAAAAGGCGAACTGCTTCACTCTTCATTGGCTTACCACTGGGCGCGCATGATTGAAATGCTGCACTGTGTTGAAGTGGTCGGCCATATTCTGGCTGACCCGGCCTTGCTCTCGGGCGACCTGCTCACTACAGGTGTGCGCCAGCGCGGTGGAGTGGGTGTGATTGAGGCTCCGCGTGGCACACTGATTCACGACTACGACGTGGGTGACGATGATTTGGTGACACGATGCAACTTGATTGTTTCAACCACTCACAATAACCAGGCCATGAATGAGGCCGTGCGGTGTGTCGCCCGTGATTATCTGAACGGCCACGACATCACCGAAGGTCTGCTCAACCACATCGAGGTCGCCATTCGCGCTTATGACCCCTGCCTGTCCTGCGCCACCCACGCATTGGGCAAAATGCCACTGGAAGTTTCTCTGGTGGCAGCAGATGGCACACTGCTGGACTATCGACAAACCGCGTCTCACGCTGCGCATGAAAATAATGGTGATTTATGCCTCTAGCCCTTATCAGATATACGTAGTATGCTATGCAATGTATATCATTCTTGACGGATGTGAGCCGCCAGGCGTGACTGCACCGATACTCATTTTTGGCTGGGGCAACCCAAGCCGTGGCGATGATGCGCTCGGGCCTTTGTGTGTGGCAGCCTTGGCAGACCTTCTGCCCCAAGAATGGCAAAACCAAATCGAGTTTTTGGAAGATTATCAGTTGCAAGTGGAACATGCTCTTGACATGGTCGGTCGCCAACAGGTGTTGTTCATCGATGCCAGTCTGACAGCCACTGCCCCTTTTGAAGTAACCCAACTTCAAGCTGCGCCAGAGACCTGTGTGACCACACACGCCATGTCACCACAAGCGCTGATGCAGGTTTATCATCACCTGAACGGCCAGACACCGCCGTCATGTACCTTGCTGGCCATTCGCGGCGAAACCTTTGAATTGGGACAGCCGCTTGGGGTCAAGGCACAGGCACACCTTAAAGCCGCCCTGCAATTTGCTTGGCGCTGGGCGCTGGATGCACCAGCCACGCCACATCACTTTAAATTGCACCCGGTGCAAGCGGGTGCGTTTCAAAATGATGTGGTGCAATACAAAAACCAAATCCCCCCTACCCCCCCAATGGCACTACCTTAAGGAATAAATCCATTGAAAACATAATATTAGTCATTGTAGGTCGAGTTAGCGAAGCGTAACCCGACATGCGTCGTGCGGTTATGTCGGGTGACGCGCTACGCGCTAACCCGACC
>CAIYWD010000018.1 GCA_903929815.1 uncultured beta proteobacterium | reverse complement strand
TAGAAAAGTAGCCGTTTAGGCCGAATTTGCGGCGTTGCTATAGCTTTATCAGGTTTTTGGCAAAATCTTCGTTTTCAAAAATATACATAAACCGTTGATACGAAAATACAAATAGGGTTTTCGTTCAGACACTATTTAGGCGACTTCACGTAGGGGTCGCCCATTTTTTTGATTTGCCAATTTTTTCCCCAGGAGCTTCACATGAATAAACGTAATTTAATCAAAGTCCTCTCCATCATGGCATTGAGCATCGGTTTGACTGCACCTGTTTTTGCAGTTGAAACGCCTGCCATTCTCAAGGGTGCTACCGTTGTCAGTGCTCAGGAAGTCAAAAAGTTGCAAGATGCGGGGGCTACCATCATCGACACCCGTGTCACCGTCGAATTTTCCGAAAAAACCATCAAGGGTGCCAAAGGTGTTTGGTACCATGAAAAAAGTGCCAAAGCGGTTGATTTTGATGAAAAAATCGATTCATTTGACTTGAAAAAATTGCCGTCAGACAAAGCTGTCCCGGTGGTTTTCTTTTGCAATGGAGCTGACTGCTGGAAAAGTTACAAAGCCGCAGTGTTGGCTTTGAGGGCAGGTCATACCAAGGTCAACTGGTTCCGTCACGGTCTGCCAGATTGGATCAAGGCCGGATTACCAACGCAATAATTGCCCTTGAAACGTGAACCCGGAGCAAACGCCATGGCTCAGCATTTGACTATCAAAACTCGTTTATTGTTGCTATCGGCGTTTGCTGTTTTGGGCGTAGCGATGTTGTTAGGCATGAACATCATGTCCAATCGCATCAGCGAAACCGCCCTGACGGAGGTGTTTGAGGAGCATACTGAATCGTTGGTTCGTATGCAGCACCTTGATTCCGCCTTGCGGGAGGTCCGTTTTCGGGCTGCGGGCGTTTTGCTTGATCAACTGCCCCTCAGAGGTTCTCTCAACCACCTGCATGACATGCAGACCGAAATTGAGAATTTGTGGAATGAATTGCAATTGAGCGCCAGTTTGGGTGATCATGACGTAGCCACCAAACTTCAGGACTTAAAAGTCAACTGGTCTATCGTGGCTTCAACTCTGTCCACTTTGGACAAGGCTTACAGCACCGACGACAAAGCTGCCATCACCAAGGTGCTTGAAGAAGACTGGCCTTTGTTGCATAAGGGAGTCATCAAATCCCTGCAAGAACTTATTCCGGTCACGCAGGCTGAGGCCAGGGTGGCTTATCTTGATGCCAAAACGCAGAGCAGACAATGGCTTTTATTGGGCGCAGGCAGTGGGCTGGTGTGCTTGTTTAGCTTGCTGATCGTGGCTTGGTTGACAGCGCGTGCGGTCTGCCTGCCCATTGATCGGGCTGAAGCAGCCATCCAACAAATGGCAATGGGCGAAATGTCAAAGCCGATTGATCCAGGCGCAGGCGATGAGCTAGGTCGCATTCTGGTGAGTTTGGAATCCTTGCGCATCAAATGGGTCCAAGTCGTGGCCCATGTGCGTCAAAGCTCTGAAAGCGTAGCCACTGCCAGTGCAGAAATTGCCCAGGGCAATCAAGACCTGTCAAGTCGTACCGAAAATCAAGCCAGTGCACTTCAGGAAACTGCGGATAGCATGGAGAAGCTCAGTTCTACCGTCACACACAATGCCGATAACGCTGGTCAAGCCAATCAGTTAGCCATGAGCGCCAGTACAGTGGCGGCTCAAGGTGGTCAGGTTGTAGCACAAGTGGTTGATACCATGCGCGGCATCAATGATGCATCGCGCAAAATCAACGACATCATCAGCGTCATTGACGGAATCGCCTTTCAAACCAATATTTTGGCCCTGAACGCCGCCGTTGAAGCGGCGCGCGCTGGTGAGCAGGGACGTGGTTTTGCAGTCGTAGCCTCTGAGGTTCGCTCTTTGGCAGGGCGTAGTGCCGAAGCCGCCAAAGAAATCAAAACCCTGATTAATGCCAGCGTTTTGCAAGTGGAACGAGGCACATTGCTAGTGGATCAAGCCGGTACCACCATGGATGAGGTCGTGACATCCATCAAACGCGTGACCGACATCATGGGTGAAATTGCATCCGCCAGCACAGAACAAAGCAGGGGTGTTAGCCAGGTCGGTGAAGCTGTGGCGCAAATGGATCATGTCACCCAACAAAATGCAGCGCTTGTGGAAGAGATGGCTGCAGCAGCCAGCAGCCTCAAAACGCAGGCACAAGAGCTAGTGCAGACGATGGCGGTGTTCAAGCTAGGTTCTAATGACACCTACGGCTCGCATACTCTTATGGGTATTTCACCTGTACGCGCCCACCCGCTACAACCCAACAAGTTCCAGGGCAATAACCGCCGTTCCCCAGGCACTGCGCAAAGTGCTGCCGCGCGTGAACACAAGCCGTTACAAAAACCACTGCCCGTTCGCCCCGCGGCAGTTAAAGCACCGGCACCTGTCAAACTCGCTCCACCCAAAGTGACTCAAACTCCAGTGGTATCCAATACAGCAACAGCCGACTCTGACTGGGAAACGTTTTAACCTCGGAGCGAGGGCAAGATGCCCTCGGTAGATGCGAAAGTAGGTATAAAACTTATGGCCAAATGCAAAACTTATTGTTGACCATATCCTTATCCTAAGTCACAGAAAAATCGACCACCGTCGCCTGTGGATCGTTAAATGAGCTGCCAAGCGCAATTTCGCCCTTGCCGTGCAACACGCATTCATCGCGTCTGAGGATGACATCTGTTTTGCCACCTGCAAAGCGTACCCAGCAACCATAAGAACTGACATCGACGAGCATCATGCTGCCGTTGCGCCAGTCGATGCGTGCGTGGGTACGTGACACGCGGGGGTCATTGACTACAAATTCGAGTTGGCGCGTCCGTCCAATCAATATTGGCATATCAAAAGCCCTGAACGATTTTCGGGTGTCCATCCATGACAGCTCAACCTGTGCGCCCAACACATCATCTTGCATTGCATCAAGCTCTGGACTGATAGATGCCTGGATCGTGAAAAAATCGGAATCCACCTCTTCCTGCCATTCAACCTGATAAACAGAGCAAGGTTCAGCGCGACCACGCAAGGAGATTTGCCCAAGGGAACGAAAATGAACATGGGGCATTTGCAAGTTATTTTCGAGTGTTTTGTCGTTGACCCATATTTGGTGCGGGCCCGTTAACTCACTCAACCGCGACGCAATATTGACGGCATCACCATAACAGTCGCCATCCACCATTTCGACATCACCGCGCACAACACCTATGCGCAAAGGCATGTACAGGGCAGGCTCCTGGCGTTCAAGTCGCAATTGGTATGAACGCTGAATATCAACCACAGCAGCGATCGCATCCGCACTGCTTTGGAATGTGGATAACACACCATCACCCAAATATTTGACTACCCTGCCCCCATTATTGGAAATTTTTTTTGCGATCCAAGTGGTGGCCTGCGTGACTGTTTCGGTGGCTTTGACATTGCCCACCGACTCAAATACACGCGTGCTACCAAACAAGTCAGCAAAAACGACAGTAGTTTGAATGCCCATTCGAGTTTAATGAATTCAGTAAGGAAATGAGTTTAGGTGATTTTCAAGGACCAATCGACCCAAATGACGCAGGATTTATGTTCAGTGTGAAGCACAGCTACTATGCCCCCAAAAAATCATGGCATCTCGTCCATCCACAGACACATCAACCGAAGCCCCCACAGGAAGCAGCACTTTGGTGGCAATATGTCCGTAGGGTAAATTGGTCAAAATGGGAATATCCAGTTGGGATCGTAGCCAGTCCACCACGGTTTGCAGTCGAAAACCATGATCATTGGCTTGAAGTTTGAAATCAGTGAATTGCCCCATCACAATGGCATTTTGCCGCGCCAAAACACCAGCGTAAAGAAGTTGCGTCATCATGCGCTCAATGCGGTAAGGGTGTTCGGCCACATCTTCCACAAACAAGATGCCACGATCTATGTGGGGGAAATACGGCGTTCCCATCAGGGAAGTCAATACCGTTAAATTGCCACCCCACAACACAGAATTTTCAACATCAAAAGTGCCTGTAACGCTTGATGGATAAGCGTTAGTAGCTATTGAATTGGTAGCGTTTTTGAGGATGTGACGATTTTGCCGCCAACCAGCGCCTTGTCCTTGCCCAAGAATCAAATCATCAAAACAAGCCAGCATAATGTCATCAGGCGGCTCAGCACGAACACCAAAGCCTTCACACAATGCAGGGCCTGCCCAGGTCACAGAACCCGTTTGGGTAAGAACAGCATTTTGAAAGGCTGTAAAGTCGCTGATGCCAACAAATTGAGTGCCGTGCTCAATGGCTGTGGCAATTTTGGCGTAATTGATAGCCGGCAAAATTCGGGTCAAACCATAACCACCGCGCGAAATCAACGCCACATCAGCCCCGCTGTCAGCAGCACGGTGAATGGCTGCCAGACGAGTCTGGTCATCGCCTGCAAAACGTTGAAAACGGTTCAGCGCTGCCTCGTCCACTTCAACGCAATGCCCCAAAGCCTCAAGCCGTGCAATACCGCACTTGAATGCTGCTTTGTCACGCACGGCGCCTGAGGGCGAATAAATGTAGATATGCTTTGTCATTGAGCATCTATTGTGGCCGACATTTGGCATTCAGTTGCCAAGTGACCCGCAAATACCCGCTGTGCCGCACGGTGTCCTGCGTCTGGATAAGGCGCATTGCATGCCAGTGAAGCCATAGGTGCAGCCTCGATGACCTTGAGATGCTTGACGACGCCAGACGCATGGTTAAAAATGGCCTGCCCCAAAACCCAACTGGCAGGAGATACCCATAATGTCACCGTGTCCAACTGAAGGTGTTCAAGCAATTCAACCAACACCTGTGCGTGCCAGTCAATTTTGTGTGCCGCTTCTTTTTTAGGCTTATCACTCCTGCCAAAACCGATCAGGTCAGGCAAAACCACGTTTTCGCCCTGCTTGAGCAACTCGGCCACGATGGTCTGCCAGGCTAAACCCCATTCGTTTGGGCCATGAATACACAAACTGGTGCGATCGCTGTGGTCAGGTGTTTCAAACCAGTAATGCAGTCGCAAACCTTTCAGACTTGGTAAATCATGAATATAGTGCTCTGCGTAGGGCGAAGGTGCTACATGTAAAAACCGTTCGACAGGGGTGCGCAAGGCATCATCACGCAAAGGCCATGTCTTCGCAGATAGCCTGCGACGATGGAAAAAATCACGCAACAACAGTGTGCTTTGATCAGCCAACAAGCCCCCTTCCACACGAGTATGGTGATTGAGCAATACGTTGTCAAACAGGTTCAGTACCGAACCAGCAGCACCGGTTTTTGGCTCTGCAGCAGCAAACACCACACGTCGAAGGCGGGATTGCAACAAGGCACCTGCACACATCACACAAGGCTCTAGGGTCACAAACAATTCGCAATCTTCAAGCCGGTAATTGCCTAACGTGGTGGCTGCTTCGCACAATGCCACAATTTCAGCGTGGGCACAGGGGTTATTTTGAGAAACAGGTGCATTGTGCGCAGCAGCGATGAGCTGGCCTTTGCGTAACACAACAGCACCTACAGGAACCTCGCCAGCCAAAGCAGCACATCGCGCCTGCTCCAAAGCCAGCAACATGGCTTGTTCGTCGGTCAAATGCATAGGATCAGACCTCATTGGAGTGGCAATGGAACGTGGCTGAAATTGGGAGAGATTTTAGTAAGAAAATGAAAATTTAGCAAATAACATCAACGGATTAGGTGATGTTATTGAAAAAAGTCAAAAATCAGCGTAACACAACCACATCAGCGATTTGTAACGACGCAGTGCGCCCAAATCTGACGAGACAAATGCGGAACTTATTGTTGACCATATCCTAAGGATATCCTAACCCACTGAAGGATGTCGATCGGTGTTGGTTGTTCCGGCAGATTCAAGCCATTGGCGCACCCGTGCGGCATCGGCCAAGCGGGAGAGTTTGCCCACGGAATCCAGAAAAACCATGATCAGTTGACGACCTGCCACTTTGACTTGCATCACCAGACATTGCCCCGCTTCCGAGATATAACCTGTTTTTTGTAAACCAATATCCCATGACGGGTTTTTGACCAGCCGGTTGGTGTTGTTGTATTGCAGTACACGGTTACCTACTTCAACAAAGTGCCGTGGCGTGGTCGTGAGTTCACGCAGCAGCGGTTGTTGATGCGCTGCACCCACCAATTTGACAAGGTCGTGCGCACTGGAATGGTTCAGGCTGGACAAGCCAGTTGGTTCAACATAGTGCGTATCGTTCATGCCAAGCGTCCGGGCTTTGGCATTCATCAGTTGAACAAATTGTGCCAATCCGCCAGGGTAAGTGCGCGCCAAAGCGTGTGCAGCACGGTTTTCACTGGACATCAGTGCGAGTTGTAGCAATTCGCCACGATTCAATTCAGTGCCAACGCCCAAACGCGAGGAGCTTCCTTTTTCAGTATCTACATCGTCTTCAGTGATGGTGATCATTTCGTCCATTGGCAGATGGGCTTCATTCAGGATCAGTCCGGTCATCAACTTGGTAAGCGATGCAATGGGCAGCACTGCAAGGTCGTTTTTGCGTAACAAAACTTCATTGGTCTCTTGATCAACCACCAGCGCCACACTGGACTTGAGGTTGAGAAGGTCAGAAGATATGCGCACACCAGGTGTTGGTAGCGCCTGAGGAACGGCAGCTATACGCTTTGTGCGCTTGGCAAGAGAAACAACATGCAAAGGTTTGCGTTGAATGCGGGGAGATACCTTACGTTTGGCAACCAAATGAGCATGATTGAGTTTGACTGTCGTCACCTTTTTTTTGGGGGCTGCCTGCACCGTTGGTATCAGAAAAGACAAGCTCAATACCATAAGTAAACCAAGCCAGAATCGCGATTTTTTGCCACAAACACTCAATTTACCGTTAGTCATTACATGGTCTCCTGCCAAGATCGATCAGAGTTTGATTTTAACGTGAAAGAACCGGGGCGCGAGGGTGCGTTTCAAAGTGATGTGGTGCAATACAAAAACCAAATCCC
>CAIYWD010000017.1 GCA_903929815.1 uncultured beta proteobacterium | reverse complement strand
GGTGCAATACAAAAACCAAATCCCCCCTAACCCCCCTTTTTCAAAGGGGGGACAAATACAGCGCTTTGCCCAAATAGGCTAACCGTTCTCATTCCCCCCCTTTGAAAAAGGGGGGTTAGGGGGGATTTGGTTTTTGTATTGCACCACATCACTTTGAAACGCACCCCAGGTTCAATGCGCCTTGTCCCAATTGACACCCACACCCACTTCAGCCAGAAGCGGCACTTTCAGGTGGGCTACACCTGCCATCAGGCGTGGCACTTCGTGGCGTACCCAGTCTAGCTCTGATTCGGGTACCTCGAACACCAGCTCGTCATGCACCTGCATGATGATTTTGCTCAAACGTTGTTGATGGTCAATGACCTGCTGTACTTTATTCATGCTCAGTTTGATCAGATCTGCCGCTGTGCCCTGCATGGGGGCATTGATGGCGGCACGTTCTGCACTGGCGCGGCGGGGGCCGTTGGGGGAGTTTATTTCTGGCAAATAAAGACGACGGCCAAACACGGTTTCTACATAGCCTTGGGACTTGGCCATTGCGCGGGTGTGATCCATATAAATTCTCACACCCGGGTAGCGGTCAAAGTAGCGCTCAATGTAGTTTTTGGCTGCCGTGTTGTCAATGCCCAGCGTGCGCGCCAAACCGTAAGCGCTCATGCCGTAAATCAGGCCAAAATTAATGACCTTGGCGTAGCGGCGCTGCTCACCTGTGACGTGTGCGGTATCGATGCCAAAAATTTCTGCAGCCGTGGCACGGTGAACATCCATGTCATCGTGAAACGCCAGGAGAAGCGCTGCGTCGCCACTGATGTGCGCCATGATGCGCAATTCAATTTGACTGTAGTCGGCACTGGCAATAAAGCTGCCTTTGGGGGCGATAAAAGCCTCTCGCACACGCCGACCTTCCGGTGTGCGAACGGGGATGTTTTGCAAGTTGGGATCCGTGCTGGATAAACGTCCGGTGATGGCCACGGCCTGCGCGTAATGGGTGTGAACGCGGCCCGTGCGTGGCAGTGCCAATGCCGCGAGTTTGTCGGTGTAAGTGCCTTTGAGTTTGGAGAGGCTGCGGTGCTCTAGAATTTTGGCCGGCAAGGGGTAATCTGCTGCGAGTTTTTGCAGTACTTCGTCGTCAGTGCTGGGCGTGCCGGTGGGAGTTTTTTTGACCACGGGCATACCCTGTTGGGTGAAAAAAATGTCCGCAATTTGTTTGGGGCTGCTCAAATTAAAGGGTTGACCTGCCAGGGTGTGTGCGTCTTTTTCAAGTTGCACGATGCGCTGTCCCAATTCATGACTTTGCACGGCCAAAATGGGGGCATCAATCAGCACACCATTGCACTCCACACGGTACAGTGCCTCACTGCTGGCGATTTCCATGTCATAAATAAAGCGCAGTTTTTCATTGCCTTGCAGTTGCGGCCACAGGTGCTGGTGGACGCACAGTGTCATGTCAGCATCTTCACAGGAGTACTGGGAAGCCTTGGCAATGTCCACCTGGTCAAAGCAGATTTGGTGGATGCCTTTGCCACACAAGTCTTCAAAACTGATGCCTGTTCGCCCCAGATGCCGCTCAGCGAGGCTGGCCAAACCATGCGGCATCTGGACTTCAAGCACATAACTTTGAAGCATGGTGTCATGCGCATAACCACGGACTTCAATGCCGTGGTTGGCAAACACATGACGGTCATATTTGATGTGCTGCCCCAATTTTGCTTTACTGGCATCTTCCAGCCAAGGTTTAAGCCGATCTAATACTTTGTTCAATGGCAACTGGGCTGGCGCACCTGGATAGGCATGTGCCAACGGGATGTAAGCTGCTTCACCGGGTGTGACGCATAAGCTGATTCCCACAATTTGGGCAGTCATCTCGTTCAGGGAAGTCGTTTCTGTGTCAATGGCCACCAACTCAAAGAGATGAATTCGCGCGAGCCACGCATCAAAGGCGGGCCAAGTTACAAGGGTGTCGTAACGAACCGTGCTGATCGGCAAAGGGGCAGGGCAGGGCAAGGGGAGAGGGTCGTCAAACATGTCGGTCTCGCGCCATACTGTTGCAGTCGAACCGTGAACGATGGGCGTAGCCAGATCGCATGATGGTAGGGGCTGTGACGGTTGCAATTCACGAAGCAAACTTTTGAATCCAAAATGATGATAAAAAATGGCCAGAGCGCCCGTCTGTATTGGGTTAGTAGCTATTGAATTCATAGCTGGCAGATCAGGCAACCAGGCAGACAAATCGCAATCTGTTTTGATGGTCAAGAGTGTGCGTGCTGTTGGCAACCAGTTCAGTGCCCCCCGAAGATGCTCGCCTACAGCACCGGGGAAGGTGTGGGCATGGGCCACAATGGACTCCAAAGAGCCAAACTCATTGAGCCATTTGACCGCCGTTTTGGGCCCCACTTTGGGAACACCAGGTACGTTGTCAGAGGTATCACCCACCAGGGTTTGGTAGTCCAGCATCAGATGGGGGGGAACGCCAAATTCAGCAGTGACCCCTGCAATGTCTCGGCGCTTGCCATTCATGGTGTCGATGATGGTGATGTGCTCATTGACGAGTTGCGCTAAGTCTTTGTCTCCGCTGCTGATCACCACTTCCATGCCTTGTGCAGCGGCCATGACTGCCAGTGTGCCAATGACATCATCGGCCTCAACGCCTGGCACACACAACACCTTCCAACCCATCAAGCGCACCAGTTCATGAATCGGCTCAATCTGGGGACGCAAATTTTCGGGCATGGGGGAACGGTTGGCTTTGTACTCTGGGTACAACGTATCCCGAAATGTGGGGCCTTTGGCATCAAATACGCACGCCACATATCGGGCGGGAACTTCTTTGCGCAGACTTTGTAACATATTGACCATGCCGCGAATGGCACCCGTGGGCGCGCTTCCCGGGTCAATGGGGATAGCGCGCATGTCGGGCATGGCGTAGTACGCACGGTACAAGTAGCTAGAACCATCAATCAGTAAAAGAGTTGATGCAGCAAGGTGGGGGGTGGATGGTGTATTCATGTCTGCTTTTTGCCTTTAACATATCTAAAATATCCTAAGCCATTGTAATAGCTTAAATTATTTTGATTTATTGACGGGCAAAAAAATAGGTTCAATAGCGTGGCAGAAAAAGTCACGGTGATGCGTCAATATTGAACCTTGTATCTTCGATACTGAACTTTAGGATATGGTCAATAATAAGTTCCGCATTTGGATCGTCAGATTTGGGCGTACTGCGTCGTTACAAATCGCTTATGTGGCTAGGCCACACTGCGCGATTTGCGCCTAGCATTGCATCTTTAACTCTGACGGCCAAATGCACAACTTATTGTTGACCATATCCTTAGCTGGAAGCCGTATTTACAGCGGGCAAAATGCCCGCACTTCCAGATGTGAGTTTTTTATTTAGTATCGGTGCAATACCCACATCACTTTGAATCGCACCCTTGGTTGAAAGTTTACTTTGTTAGTCATCTTATTGATTTAGCAGCCTGTCGGACTTATTTAATAACAAATTGATTTATAACGATATTTTATACAAATTAACATATTGAAAATCTTTAAAACTCAATGAGTTACACTTTCAAGCCCGATAAACTTCTGGGCACTACCAAAAATTCAAGTACTATCGAGATACCATGTCAATCACATATTTCTTTTTTTTGCTTAGTGCTGCGGGGTTGATTTTTGTATTGCAACTGATATTGTTGCTACGAAAGCCACGCTTTGACTTGCCGCCTGAACTTTTGCTGCGGCTCGATACCCTTGAGCAGTCCTCACGTGTCACACTGCAAGCAGTTGCTAAAAATGACGGCGGACTTGACAGTGTGTCGTTGCAGATGCGTGGTTTTACACAAACGACTGCATCTAGTCTTGAATCTGTCAGACAGGCCGTCGATGGCAAACTTGCCCAAACTGTGGCAGAGTCTCGCGAGGGTCGCACAGAATTACTGACGGCGTTTCAGGGGTTTGAGGGCAAGTTGGAGCAGCGCCTTGACGCTATAAGTGCTGTGACCCTGCAAACGATGGATTCGCTCAAATCTGACATCAACACACAGCTCTCTGTCATCTCAACAGCGCTGAAAGACCAGTTGCAAAGTGGCAATGTACAGATTAACAACCAGTTTTCAGCGTTACAAGAATCTGTGTCACAGCAATTGATAGGCTTGGTGCAAGGCGCACAGCAAAATGCCGATCAATTGCGTATCACTTTGAACGAACGTCTGGCTGCCATACAGCACGACAACACCAGCAAACTCGAAGAAATGCGCCGCACCGTCGATGAAAAGCTGCACGCCACGCTGGAGCAACGTTTGGGCGAATCTTTCAAATTGGTCAGTGAGCGTCTTGAACAAGTGCAGGCAGGCTTGGGTGAAATGAAAACACTCGCAGGCAGTGTGGGCGACTTGAAACGGGTCATGACCAACGTTAAATCACGCGGCATCTGGGGCGAGATGCAGTTGGGTGCCATCATCGACAATGTTCTCACCCTTGACCAATATGCCAAAAATGTCAAAACTTCACCTGACAGCAACGATCTGGTTGAATTTGCCATTCGTCTGCCCGGTCGACAAGACGACCGCCCTGTGTGGCTGCCTATTGATTCCAAATACCCGGTGGAACATTATCAGCGTTTGCTGGATGCCGAAGAAACCATGGACAAAATGGCCATGGTGCAAGCTGGTAATGCGTTTGAAACTTCCATCAAAATCGAGGCCAAAAAGATTGTCAGTAAATATGTGTCACCACCACATACCACCGACTTTGCCATTTTGTACCTCTCTACGGAAAGTTTATTTGCAGAGGTCATTCGCCGCCCGGGTTTGGTCGAATTCATCCAAAACAACTGTCGTGTCATGATCACCGGCCCTGCCAACTTGGCTGCCATGCTGAACAGTCTGCAAATGGGTTTCAAGACACTAGCGATTGAAAAGCGATCGTCTGAAGTATGGAATTTGCTGGGTGTGGTCAAAACCGAATTCAACAAATTTGGAGACATTGTGGATGCCACCAAAAAATCCATTGATGCAGCCGCTAGCAAGTTCAACGAGGTAGGCGTGCGCACACGCGTCATTCAGCGCAAGCTCAGCGACGTTCAAGAACTGCCGTTCTTAGAGCCTGTGAATCTGGCAGTCCCCGTCAGTTCACCTGAGTTGGCACTGGTTCAGTTGAATGGAATTTGAGGAAATTCACCTTAGAATTTTGAATCGTACAGATTGGATTTTTTACCAAGCGTGCAGGGCGTTATCAGGGAAGCTGCAGTTTTTTACTGCATAAACATAGGCTTGTAGGGCTTGCGCGATGCTTGACGAATTGTCCATAAAGTTGTGTACAAACTTGGGTGTTTTGCCAAGATTCAACCCCAGCATGTCATGCAGCACCAGCACCTGGCCAGCCGTGCCATGACCTGCGCCAATGCCAATGGTGGGGCAATGGGTGAGTTCTGTGGTGATGCCAGCAGACAGCGCGGCGGGCACCATTTCAAGCACCAACAACGATGCTCCGGCATCTTGCAGCGCCTGGGCATGTTGCCTGAGTGTGGCTGCACTCTCAGTAGTTATGCCTTGAACGCGGTATCCCCCCAGCGCATGAACAGTTTGTGGGGTAAGTCCCAAGTGCGCGCACACTGGAATGCCACGTTGCACCAAAAAATGAACTGTCTCGGTTGTCCAGCCTCCACCTTCCAACTTGACCATGTGGGCACCTGCTTGCATCAACACCACAGCACTGCGAAGCGCCTGCTCTTTGGACTCATGGTAAGTACCAAAAGGTAAATCGCCAATGATCCAGGCCGTGCCTTGCACCCTGCGCAAACCGCGTGTGACGCTCTCAACATGGTAGCACATGGTATCCAGCGACACCCCCACGGTACTGGGTAAACCTTGGCAGACCATGCCCACGGAATCTCCCACCAAAATGCACTCCACCCCCGCTTTGTCTGCGGCCGCTGCAAACGTGGCATCGTAGGCGGTTAGCATGGTGATTTTTTCGCCACGAGCATGCATATCCATCAAGAGCGGCAAGCTCACATGCCTGCGCGTGGCAGAACTGCTGGCAGAAGGCAAGGCACCATAGAGTGAATTTTGGAGTGGGGTCGGATTCATAGTACTGGTTCAGTTGAATGGGATTTTGTTATGCTGTCATAGGTATCACACATTCGTCGATAGCAAGCCGTTCATTAAGGATATGGTCAATAATAAGTGCCGCATTTGGCTCGTCAGATCAAATGCAGTCATTCCCGCGAAGGCGGGTGCGTTTCAAAGTGATGTGGTGCAATACAAAAACCAAATCCCCCCTAACCCCCCTTTTTCAAAGGGGGGACAAATACAGCGCTTTGCCCAAATAGGCTAACCGTTCTCATTCCCCC
>CAIYWD010000016.1 GCA_903929815.1 uncultured beta proteobacterium | reverse complement strand
GCTGGGCCACACCGCACGATTTGCGCTTGGGATTGCATCCCAACTCTGACGGCCAAATGCACAACTTATTGTTGACCCTATCCTTATTTAAATGCGGCTGGAAGCCGCTTCTACAGTTGGCAAGATGCCTGCGCTCTCAGATGTGAGTTTTTTTGTATAACAAATTAGCCTTTAACCCACGTCCTGCTTGCATAGTTAGCTATTTTTTTGATAGTAAAAATAGGCGAACACATTCGTCAAACTCGTCTTCTTGTATGCGGCCAGGTTGGCTGCTCCACATCACTTTGGATCGCACCCCAACAGATCACACTCGGTTATAGTATAAAGAAGCCAGTGCTGCGTCACTGTTCATTGTATTAATGGATGATGGAGATTTCCCTATGAATTTATTGCGTTTTTTACCTTCCCTGTTGATGGGTTTGGGTCTTTTGGGATGTGGTCAGTCCGAAGGCCCTAGTGTTACTACGCCGCTACAACCGGTGGTTGTGGCCTCTGCGCCTGCTGCCAAGACAGAAATTGCTTTGGTCATGAAAACGCTGACCAATCCATTTTTTGTTGAAATGGAAAAAGGAGCACGCCGCGCTGAAAAAGAGCTAGGCATCAAGCTCACAGTCAAAACAGCAGCTCAGGAAACCTCGATTGAGCAGCAAATTCAACTGGTTGAAGACCTGATTGCCGACAAGGTCAGTGCCATTGTGATAGCCCCTGGAGACTCTCAACGACTAGTTCCTGCACTCAAAAAAGCTCAGGATGCTGGCATCAAAATCGTCAATATTGACAACCGTCTGGATGCTGATGCTGTCAAACAGGCTGGTATGCCGCCCGTACCATTTATCAGTGTCGATAACGAAGCAGGGGCCTACAAGGCTGGTAAATTTTTGACACAAGGCATTACTACTCCTACGCAAGCTGCCATTCTGGAAGGCATTCGCAGTGCCGACAACGCTCAGCAGCGTACCAACGGTGCAAGACGCGCCTTGACAGAAAACAAAAACATCAAACTTGTGGCCTCCGAGACTGCCAACTGGAAAATCGACGAAGCATACGATGTCACCAAACAAATGTTTGGCAAGTATCCCAACATCAAATTGGTGTTTGCATCCAACGACATCATGGCGATTGGTGTCATCAAATACCTGCAAGAAAATCGCAAAGTCAATGTCTTGGTGGCAGGGTACGATGCATTGGATGAGGCCATTGTCGAAATCAAGGCCAGGAAAATGGTGGCGACCATAGATCAACAGGCCTCTGAACAGGGCTACCAAGGTGTGGCACTGGCATTGCGACTGACTCAGGGCAGCACAGTACCCGCAATCACTACGATTGATACCCGTTTGGTGACGGCTGCTTCTTTGTCAGCATCTAGTCCAGGTCAGTGATTAACGCACTACAAGTATTCAACACCGTTTAGGATATGGTCAACAATAAGTTGTGCATTTGGCCGTCAGAGTTAAAGATGCAATGCCAGGCGCAAATCGCGCAGTGTGGCCCAGCCACATAAGCGATTTGTAACGACGCAGTGCGCCCAAATCTGACGAGCCAAATGCACAATTTATGATTGACCCTATCCTTGGCAACGCACTTTCGCTATGGCAGGGTTCGATTAGGTCAGCCACACCCGTAGCGAAATTATGCCTTTTGGCACTTCTACAGAGTCAAAACAGTCCACCATATCCCAATTGACTTTTCTATCGGATCAGAAAGTCTGACGTTGGTTATTGTTTGATCTTCACTGCGTACGGTCATTTTTTTGTGAAATTACATTTCAGCCTTACCACCAAACTTTTGGGCTATTTACTGGCTGCCGGGGTTTTGCCGCTCATTTTGCTGGGCACCGCTGCCTTTTATATTTCAAAACACACAGTCATCGCGCAAGCCGTGACTGAAAACACCCGCCTGTTGGCCAGCTTTTCATCTTACTTGCGTCTTTATCAAGACCAAATTGACGACATGGCAGCCAATGTTGCTGGCAATGGCGACATTGGACAAGCCTTGCGCCGTGCAGACGAAAACAAAGAAGACAGCTTTGATGCGCTCGATACCCACGCCCGCATGGGTTACATCCTCAACGCTTATGTTCGCGCCAAAGGACTGGTGTCCATCAACATTTTTTCGCGCAAAGGCAAGCGCTTTCAAATCGGTGAAACCCTCAATGTCAGTCAGGTCGGACAATCTGTTGTCAATGATTTGGTGCGTGAAGCCAGCAGTGCCAGTTCACCGACGCTGTGGCGTGGTATTTTTGACAACTTGAACACCCGATCCGATCAAAAAAAAGTCATCACCGTCATTCGCCTGCTTCAGCATTTCTCACCGGCCACTGGCACATCGGATGTGGTGGGCGTGTTGGTGATTAGCTTAAACAATGACATCATGCGCGGTTTTCTCGAAGGCGTACCGCTGGCTTCAGGCATGCAACTGATGGAGATCGACCATCGAGGCAACATAGCGCTGCATTCTGACTCCGACTTGTTTGGCCAGCCTTTGCTGCCTTCACTGCTTCAGGTGATTCGTGCCATACCACTCGTGCCCAGGTTCATGCTGGATGGTCAGGAAGTTCTGTTGAACGTGGCCCGTGCAGACAAGCGAAACAGCCTACTGGTCGTCATCAGGCCAGGTTACCTGGTCACGCAACAGGTGAACCGACTTGCATTGGTCACCTTTGGGATGGTTTTGATGGCATTGATGGCGGTACTCACCCTGGCCTGGTATTTTGCGCGAACCGTGATAGCACCTGTTCGTGCGGTATCTCAAGGGTTTTGGCAAATTGCCAAAACCCCTTTGGCTGTACATCAACCTCTGTCTTTTAGTGGCATTTCAGATGAGATAGCCCAACTGGTTCGGGGTTATAACGATCACCTTCTGGCATTGGAGGCTCAACGTGTGGCAGCCCAGGAGCTGCAAGTGGCCAAGACCGAGGCTGAAAAGGCCAATATTGCCAAAAGCAGCTTTTTGGCAACCATGTCACATGAGATTCGCACACCCATGAACGGTATTTTGGGTATGACGCAACTGCTTTTAAAACCCCACTTGAGCGAACGCAATCGCCTGGACTACGCCCACACGGTGTTAAATTCCGGAAAGTCTTTGTTAAGCCTTCTCAATGACATTTTGGACATCTCCAAAATCGAAGCCGGCAAATTCCAGATTGACCTAGTGACCATGAACCCTGAACAGTTGCTCAAAGAAACACATTCACTGTTTTCGGGGGCAGCAAAAAACAAACAATTGCAGCTTGACTACCAATGGTCAGGCCCCAAGGACCAACGCTACCAGTCTGATGAACATCGTCTGCGCCAGATGCTGTCCAACCTAGTAGGTAATGCCATCAAATTTACCCCTTCAGGCTTTATCCGCATTCTGGCCAACGAAATTGAACGCAACGACCATTCTGCGCTGCTTGAGTTTTCGGTCTCTGATACAGGCATTGGCATTTCTCCTGACAAACATGATCTGCTTTTCAAGGCTTTTTCTCAAACCGACAGTTCTACCACCCGTCAATATGGTGGCAGCGGACTGGGGTTGTCCATCGTCGGTGGACTGGCACAATTGATGGGGGGCAGCGTCGGTGTTCAAAGTGAACTCGGCGCAGGCTCGCGTTTTTGGTTTCGGGTTCGTGCGGCGCTGGTGAGTGGGGCAGCCTCAGACAAAGACGGTTCATTTGGTACGACACATGCGGCACAAAACGCCATCACATCTACCCATCTGAGTGGTCACGTGATGGTGGCGGAAGACAATCCGGTGAACTGCGTGGTCATTGACGCTTTGCTCACCCAACTTGGCTTGGATGTCACGATCGTGGGCGACGGTCGTCAAGCCGTGAACCACCTTATGGAAGGTCATACGCCAGATGTTGTACTGATGGATTTGCACATGCCTGTGATGGACGGTTGCGAGGCTACTGCGAGCATTCGGCAATGGGAAGCAGAGCACGCAAAACCACGCATACCCATCATCGCCCTGACCGCTGATGCTTTTGACGAAGACCGCAAACGCTGCATGACAGTGGGTATGGATGACTTTCTAACCAAACCCGTCGATCTGGGTGCTTTGCGACAGGCTTTATGTCGGCACTTGCCCATTACACGCCGTACTGAGTCCCCAATACCCAATGAAAAATCCGTTGGTTATGCGCCCAGGAATGCCCTGTGAATTGTGTATCATGGTGCAACCCTTTTGCAGTCAGCAGCGACTTGTATGAGTCAATCCCCTGAGATGCCATGAAATCTACCCGCCCCAAAATATTGATCATTGATGACACCCCCAATAATCTATTGACCTTGGGGGCAGCGCTCAAACATGAATTTGACCTGCAAATGGCACCTTCAGGAGCCATGGGCATCCAGCTTGCCCAGCAATCTTTACCTGATCTCATTTTGCTAGACAACATGATGCCCGAAATGGATGGGTTTGAAACCTGTCAGTTGTTGAAGGCCGATGCAAGACTGGCGGATATCCCCGTGGTATTTGTAACGGCACTCCATGAGCTGGAGTCTGAAATCAGAGGGCTGGAACTGGGCGCGGTCGATTACATCACCAAGCCCATTCAGGTAGAAACCGCGCGCCAGCGCATTCGTAACCTGCTAGAGCGCGAGAGTTTGCGCAAAAAGGTCATTCAACAGCGTGATCAACTTGAGACCGAGATGCTCGATCGCCTTGCAGCCGAAGAAAAACTCAAGCTTGCAGCAGGCGTGTTTGCCAGTGCTTGTGAGGGGATTTGCATCACCGATGCAAACGGCAGCATTCTGGAGGTTAATGCTGCCTTCACTCAGATCACAGGCTACAGTCGCGACGAAGTCCTTGGCCAAAACCTGCGACTTCTCCAATCAGGTCACCAAAGTCTGGTGTTTTACCAAGCCATGTGGCATGAATTGATCAGCAAGGGAAACTGGAGCGGTGAAATATGGAACCGTCACAAAAGCGGTGTCATTTATGCCGAGATGCTCTCGATCACTGCATTGCTGGATGAAGCGGGTAAGCCCAAGAATTATGTAGCCATGTTCACGGACATTACCGCAGAAAAAGAACACCAAAAAGAGCTTGACCACATTGCCCATTACGATATGCTGACGGGTTTGCCCAATCGCACCCTTTTGGCAGACCGCCTGCGCCAGGGGATGATACAGGCCCAGAGGCGACAACAACAACTCGCAGTGGCTTACCTTGATCTGGATGGATTCAAAACCATCAATGACACGCACGGTCATCATGTAGGCGACCAGCTTTTGATGACGGTTGCCAAGCGCATCAAACAAGCGCTGCGCGATGGAGACACCCTCTCACGCATTGGTGGCGATGAATTTGTTGCCGTGATGATGGACATCAATGCCACCACCAGTGTTCCCTTGTTGAGCCGTTTGTTGGAAATCACAGCCCAACCCGTGCAGATTGGAAATCTTGATCTTGTGATCACGGTCAGCCTTGGCATCACCTCCTATCCGCAAAATTTCGACATGGATGCAGAGCAACTGCTGCGCCAAGCTGACCAGGCCATGTACCAGGCCAAACTGTCGGGGAAAAACCGTTATCACATCTTTGATGCCGACAATGACATTGGGCAGCGCAGCCGCCACGAAAAAATTGATCGCATCCGCCACGCCCTGAACACGGGTGAACTTTTGATGTATTACCAGCCCAAGGTCAATATGCGCACCGGCCAAATTGTCGGTGCGGAGGCACTGATTCGCTGGCAGCACCCCCAGCTTGGATTGCAAGCGCCGGCTTATTTTTTGCCTGTTATAGAAGAAACACCTTTGGCCGTTGATATTGGCGAATGGGTGATTGAGACTGCCTTGCAACAAATGGAAAACTGGAAAAGCCAAGGACTTGACGTCTGCGTGAGCGTGAATGTAGGCGCACGCCAGTTGCAGCAATCCAATTTTGTAGAGCGGTTGCGTGAAACTTTGGCGCGTCATCCACATGTCAAGCCATGCGATTTGTCCCTGGAAGTGCTTGAAACCAGTGCTTTGGAAGACATGGTCAGGGTGTCTGAGGTGATGAGCGAATGCAAAGCGATGGGGCTTGAATTTGCCCTCGATGATTTTGGAACCGGTTATTCCTCACTGACTTACCTGAAGCGCCTGCCTGTGTCATTGCTCAAAATGGACAAGAGTTTTGTGCGCGACATGCTGGTTGACCCCGAAGATACGGCCATCCTCAAAGGCGTCATTAGCCTAGCCAGAGCCTTTGGTCGTGAGGTGATTGCCGAGGGTGTGGAAACCATTGAGCATGGCACACATTTACTGGCATTGGGCTGTGACTTGGCGCAAGGCTACGCGATTGCCAGGCCCATGCCCGCAGAGGACTTTCCAAAATGGGCTGCGCAATGGAAGCCTGATGCAGCTTGGCGTCACCCGAGTGCAGACAACCTTATTCTCCAAGCTGCTGACGGGCAAAATCTTCAAACTGCGCCGCAGGCAGGGGTTTGCTAAAGTAATAACCCTGCACTTCATCGCACCCCTGTAGTCGCAAAAATGCCAATTGACTGGCAGTTTCAACACCTTCGGCGATGGTTTGCAGGCCAAGGCTGCTGGCTAAGTTGATGACGGCAGTCACAATGGCTTTGTCGTCGGGGTCATCACAGATGTCCCGAACAAATGACTGATCAATTTTGAGTTTTGAAATATTGAACTTTTTCAGGTAGCTCAGGCTGGAGTAGCCCGTGCCAAAATCATCAATTGACATGCGAACACCGCGATCGTGTAATTGATTCATCAATGCAATCGCTGCCACGGGGTCATCCATGGCTGTGGCCTCTGTCAGTTCAAGTTCCAGGTACTGAGCCGGTAGTGCCGCTTCATCCAGAATTTGCGTCACCCTGTCGAGTAAATGGGGATGACGAAATTGCACCGCAGACAGATTCACCGCCATCACCATGGACGGCAAGCCAGCATCCAGCCAGCGTTTTTGCTGCGTCACTGCCGTTCGCAAAACCCAGTCGCCAATCGCCAAAATTTGCCCGCTGTCCTCGGCAACCGGGATAAATTCGCCCGGTGAAATCACTCCTAATTCAGGCTGCTTCCAGCGTATCAAAGCCTCTGCACCCACAAGACGACCATCACGCAAACGGATTTGTGGCTGGTAATACAACTCAAATTCGCCACGTTCCAGAGCATGGTGCATGGCATTGACCAATTGCAGTGTTCTTGCGGAGTTGGCCTGCATTTCTTGCGTAAAAAAACAAAAATTGTTGCGGTTATTTTGCTTGACACGGTACATGGCCGTGTCAGCGTTTTTGGACAGTGTCTCAAAATCCTGACCATCCAGCGGATACATGGCAATGCCAATCGACACCGTGCAGACCAACTCAAAATGGTCAAACTTGAACAGATCCGTCAGTCCCAAAATGAGTTTGAGTGCCACTTGACCTGCTCCTTCGGCACTCACCGAGGGCAATAACAGAATAAATTCGTCACCCCCCATGCGTGCAAGCATGTCTTGCGCACGCAGCGTGGAGGCCATTTTGCGTGACACCTCCACAAGCAAGCGGTCGCCCACGCTATGACCCAAACTGTCGTTGATGTTTTTAAAGTGATCAAGGTCCAAAAACATCAGTGCCAGGGTATCGCCCTGACGTTTGGCCAGATTAAGAATGAACTCAAAACGTTCACGCAACTGATTTCGATTGGGCAGACCGGTGAGCTGATCAAAATGCGCCAACTGTTCAATCCTGGCCTCTGATCGTTTCTTTTCGGTCATGTCCCTTGTGATGGACAAAATGCAGTCTTCATCCTTGAAACGCATCATCACAGCCGACATCAAACCATGGCAAATGCTGCCATCCTTGAGCTTGAAATCGGCTTCCATATTGATGCACTGACCTTCTTGCTTCAAGGCGACTATCAGTTTTTGTCGGTCACCTGGGTCATTCCAAATACCAATATCGGCAGAGCTTTTGCCCACCACCTCGTCATGCTTCCATCCTGTGATCCGTTCAAAGCCACTGTTGACATCCAGATACAAACCGTCAGACAATCGATTGATATTGATGGCATCCGGACTGGTATCAAATGCTCGGCGGTAGCGATCTTCGCTGTCACGCAAGGCTGCCTGAACCTGTGTGCGTTCTTGCTCGTCAGCAAAATGATCCAGGGCAAAACTGATGTCTGCCGTCATTTCCAAAAACAACGACTGAGCTGCTTCGTCAAAAGCATACGGTTCGCTGGCATAGACCGTTAGTACCCCACTCACTTGACCCTTGCAATGCAGGGGCAGAGCGGCTGATGAACCCCATCCATACTGTTTGGCATGCTCGTGCCAAGGCTCCGTGCGGGGGTCGTTCAGAAAATCCTGACACCAAAAAGGACGATCTTCGCGCCAGGCAGTGCCCGATGGCCCCCTGCCTCTGGGTAAGTTGGCATCCTTGGCGATCACAATGCCGGCAAGATACCCCGTGCCGTTGCCTGCCACGGCAACAGGCAGGATGTACAAGCCAGTGGCATCAGACTTGCCAATCCATGCCATTTTCATCCCCCCGTGCTTGACGGCATCCAGACAGATGATGGGAAATAACTCGGCTTCGGAACGGCAGCGCACAATGGCCTGGTTGCACTGGCTTAAGCCCGCATACAACTGGGTCATGCGCTTGAGTTTGTGTTCAGCGTTGATACGGTGGGTGACATCACGCGACAAGACAATAAAGCTGGCGGGGTTGTCTGGGCCATTATTTTTGCGTGAAATGGAAAGTTCAAACCAACTGACACCAGTGGGCAAGGTCAATTTGATCTGATGACCTTGCGAAAAGCCTTGAATACGCGCTTCATTCAAGGCGACCATGCAGTTGTCTGCCACGTCAGGCTGCAATACTTCATGCAGTGTTTTGCCTAAAAAGAACTCTGCGGGCATGGCCAATAAATCGGAACGTGGCGAATGGTAGTCAAGATAGCGGCCCTCACCATCAAGCTCAAACATCAAATCAGGCAAAGCATCAAGCACGGCCAGCCATCGGCTCTCCAATGCCTCGGTGAGACTGAAAGTGCTATTGTGATCCGTGGTCAAGGCATTCTCCTGGCATCAGATAGATGAGTTTATTCCACTGGGAATGCTATTGGATTTTAATGTATAACCAATTGATTTCTAAAGACTTTTAGAATTTCTATTCGCATTGAATGTCATTATAAATTAATGGGTTATTAAATAAATCCGACAATCCGACAATCTGCTGGAACGTAACCGTTTAGACCCCACCATCGTCATTCCCGCGAAGGCGGGAATCCAGACTGCCTTTGTATCCTGGTAAACCAACATGCACTGGATTTCCGCCTTCGCAGGGTGCGTTTCAAAGTGATGTGGCTTTGCTTGGGTGCGACATCCAAATCCCCCCTAACCCCCCTATTTCAAAAGGGGGAATGAGAACGGTGAGCCTATTTGGGCAAAGCGCTGTATTTGTCCCCCTTTGAAAAAGGGGGGGTTAGGGGGGATTTGGTTTTTGTATTGCTCCACATCACTTTGAAACGCACCCGCCTTCGCGGGAATGACGGCATTTGACATGAGGTCTAAACGGTTACGCTGGAACTGGGTTGTCACACCAACGTTACCACCGCGATAGACAGTGGGTGTAATTTTTTTGTTTTCTTCTTTCATCGCAATTCGTGACTCATGGTTCGCTTATTTCAACCACCAGTTCTTGAGATTGCCGGGTGCGATTCAAAGTGATGTGGGATTCTGGGAGCGAGGGCGTCTCGCCCTCGGTTGTTTCGATGGCAAGATGCCT
>CAIYWD010000015.1 GCA_903929815.1 uncultured beta proteobacterium | reverse complement strand
CATCCAAATCCCCCCTAACCCCCCTTTTTCAAAGGGGGGGAATGAGAACGGTTAGCCTATTTGGGCAAAGCGCTGTATTTGTCCCCCCTTTGAAAAAAGGGGGTTAGGGGGGATTTGGTTTTTGTATTGCACCACATCACTTTGAAACGCACCCGGAACTTACTGTTGACCACATCCTTACCGTAATACAAGCACCGGAATGTGAGAGTGCGTCAGAACATGTTGGGTTTCGCTGCCCAGCAACAAACGCTCGACTCCCTTGCGACCATGAGATGCCATCACTATCAAGTCGCATTGATACTTGCGAGCAGCAGCAATGATGGCCTCAGACACAATGTCAGACTTGACAGTTACGGTCAAGGTCTTGACACCTAGCTGTTGTGCTTCTCTTTGAACTTCATCCACCACAGACTGGCTTTCATCTGCCCACTGCTGCTCAATGCGACTGACATCTGCTGCCTGAAGCGCCAGCCCCGCCTCAAAATAACTTAAAGGATAGTGCGGAATAACTTTGATGGCAATCAGGTCTGCGCCAGTCAAAGCAGCCAATGAAATGGCGCTGCTGACAGCTTTTTGGGACAGTGAGGAGCCATCGGTGGCCACTAGAATTTTGTGATACATACGGATACCTTTTATACCTGAGTCAAGTTGAATATAAAAACAAATGATTCGCAGTAACCGTTTAGACCCCACCATCGTCATTCCAGCGAAGGCGGGAATGACGGCATTTGACATGAGGTCTAAACGGTTACCCTAAGATAGTTATCTATTTAATTTTAGATAATTTCAAGTATTCTCAAAATGTTTCCCAATCTGCATCGCTGGTGGCTGTTGATGTTGTTGATGCTTTCGCCGCGGGAGCTGCCAGTTTGGCTGGAGCTGATGACCTAGCGGGTAGAGGACGAGGTTTGGGGTTGACACCGCGCTCTTGCGTACTGGAACTGGTTGCCCCAATACGACGGTGTTGGAAAACAGGGGGCTTCGTGGAAGCCGTGCGTGTTGAAGTCACAGACGCACGAGTTCTGTGCATGGTGTATGGGCGCGCAGCACCTGCTGCCCCCAGATTGAACACAGCCACAGTGTGCACCAGTTCCTGCGCCTGGGTTTTAAGGCTTCCCGCAGCAGCAGCCATTTCTTCCACCAAGGCAGCGTTTTGCTGAGTGGTTTGATCCATTTGTGTGACCGCTTCACCCACCTGCATGACACCTTGGCTTTGCTCGTTGCTCGCAGCGCTGATCTCGCCCATGATGTCGGTCACGCGCTTGATGGAGGTGACCACCTCTTGCATGGTGGTACCAGCTTGATCGACCAATGTGGTGCCTTGCTCGACACGCTCAACACTGGCGTTGATGAGGGACTTGATTTCTTTGGCGGCTTCAGAACTGCGGCCAGCCAAAGAACGAACTTCAGAGGCCACCACCGCAAAGCCACGACCTTGTTCGCCTGCACGGGCAGCTTCCACGGCTGCATTCAGCGCCAAAATATTGGTTTGAAAGGCAATGCCATCAATCACACTGATGATGTCGCTGATTTTGCGTGAAGCATCATTGATGGCGCGCATGGTATCGACCACCTTGGCGACGACCTCGCCACCTTGCACCGCCACAGTGCAGGCACTCATGGCCAGTTGATTGGCCTGGTGTGCGTTGTCTGCATTGTGTTTGACTGTGGCGCTGAGTTGCTCCATGCTCGCAGCAGTTTCCTCTAGGGCGCTGGCCTGACTTTCGGTGCGGCTTGACAAATCCTGGTTGCCCTGGGCAATTTCGGCACTGGCTGAGGCTAGGCTCTCTGAACCCTGGCGAACACGACTCACCACATCAATCAAGCTGGTTTGCATGGCGGCTACGGCTTGCATCAGCACTGCAATTTCGTCGTCGCCTGATGTATCGACGGCGGCTGTCAAATCCCCCTGGGCTGTCGCTTGCGTCACATCGACCGCTCGACGCAGTGACAGGGTGATGCTGCGTTGCAGCGCGATGCCAAACACCACTGCAAAAAATAACCCCATCACAATGGAGCCAACAGACACGATTTGAATGGTATTAAATCGTGAATCAGCCTGTTCATATTCCTGCTTGGCAACATCTTGTTGAATGGCGATCAGGGCATCGAGATCAGCATGAGCCTCCCTGTACAAGGGGCTGGTCTGTGTTAACAACAAAGACTGTACTTCGGCCATTTTGTCCTGGCGCAAGGCATCAAGCGCTGGTTTGACCCCTTCTTGTACATAGCGATTTTGTTTGTCCTGAAAGCTTTTGGCCAGGCGATCTTCTTCGGTGGTCATATGGGTGCTCATGTAAGCTGCCCAGACTTTATCCATGTCAGAGATGTTTTTTTCAATGGTGTCAATGCTTTGACGCTTTCGACTGGCGGTTGGTTCTAACAACGTCACAGCCAGTTCCCACCGGTTATACAAGCTGACGTAGGCCAATTCACTCAATTGCCCCAAGGGCAAAGTGCGATCGCGATACACCGTTTCGAGTGCATGGTCGCTACTGCGGATGCCATACAACCCAATGCTGCCAATCAGCACCATCAAGATGCCCATCACACTGACCAAAATAGCCAGTCGGGTTGAAATTTTGAGTTGATTCATGATGCTCCTTGTCAAATGGGGTGAACTCATGGCAATGATACGCTGAACCCATCCGGTGAGTTTTGTGCATCCAGCCCTAGCCCTAGCCTTAGCCCTAGCCGCACCTGTAAAAACAGTTCCCGATAAGCGCGGCCATGATGCACGGACCCGGCATTGTCAGGCACGGCATCCTTGCGTGCCTGGCGAATCAGGGCGCGCAGTTGTTGGGTGTCTGTGCCAGGGTGATGCGCTATCCACTGGCTTACGGCTTGGTCATCAGCCAACAATCGGTCGCGCCAGAGTTCTGCCTGATGCAGTGCCTTGTTTTCAGCCACAAAACCATGAACCTGATCGTCTAGGGCGGTACGGACGGCATCGATGGTTTTTGGCTCCAGCAAACGCATGAGCTTACCAATAAATTGCAATTGGCGGCGTTTGCCTTCAAAGTTGGTGATATGTTTGGCATCTTGCAAAGCGTGTGTGAGCTTGTCCGGCAGAGTCAGGCGTGCCAACGCATCAGAGCGCAAAGTCAGCAGGGCAACCCCCAGCTTTTGCAGCTCGGTGCTTTCGCGTTTTTGGTCGGTTCGGCTTTTTGTGTCTGTGCCTTTGAGCTGTGCCTTCAGCGCCAGATCGCGATCGCTGCCTTCTGGTACAAATTCACCGCAAACAAAATAGCCTTTTTTGGATTTTCTGGACATAGCCAAGTATCATAGCCGCCATGAATACGACACCGACCCCCATCCCCACCCCCGTCACTTTCCAGACATGCACACCCAAGGCCACATGGCCTGTCAATACGGATACACCTTTTAATGTAGGCTTTGCTTACAGCCGCTCTTTTTTTGAACAATTGGTCGATAGCGCACTGCAGCATGCTCGTCAAATCGGTGCTACCGATGCCGCAGCCCATGCCTCGGAAGGGTGTGGCCTGAGCGTGTCAGTGCGCAAGGGTGAACTGGAAAACGTCGAGCGCAACCGCGACAAGTCGCTAGGCATTACCGTCCATATTGGTCAGCGCAGGGGCAATGCCAGCACGTCTGACTTTTCACAACAAGCCATTGAACAAACAGTTCAGGCGGCCTATGACATTGCTCGTTTTACGGCGGAAGACCCTTTCGCTGCATTGCCCGACGATGCCGATATTGCACCTGTCTCAGAGCATCGCACCGACCTGGAACTTTTTTTTCCGTGGAACATCACCAGCGAGCAGGCAACCTTGTTGGCACTCCAAGCAGAAGATGCCGCTTTCAAAGTAGATCAGCGCATCACCAACAGTGAAGGCGCAAGCGTATCAGCCCAGCAGTCCCACTTTTTCAGCGCCCACACGCGTGGGTTTCGGGGCGGCTATGCCAGTTCGCGCCACTCGGTTTCGGTATCGGTCATTGCCGGTGTGGCAGAGGCCATGCAGCGCGATGGCTGGTACAGCTCCCAACGCGATGCACAAGACCTGGAAACGCCGGAGGCCATAGGCATTTATGCCGCACAGCGGGCTTTGAACCGTCTGAACGCCCGCAAAATTGCCACGCTTGAATGCCCTGTTCTTTTTGAAGCTCCCTTGGCTGCTGGTTTGCTGGGCAGCTTTGTGCAGGCAGTCAGTGGCGGCGCGCTCTACCGTAAAAGTTCATTCTTGTTGAACTCGCTGGGCAAATCTGTTTTTCCAAAACACATAGACATCCAGGAAGACCCGTTTATCAAACGTGGCAAAGGCAGCTCACCTTTTGATGACGAGGGCGTTCGGGTACATGCCCGCAGCGTGGTGGAAGCAGGCAAAGTGCAAGGCTATTTTCTGAGCAGTTATTCGGCACGAAAACTGGGGATGAAAACCACGGGCAATGCTGGCGGGTCCCACAATTTGACGTTGACATCGCGCCTGACTTGTGCAAGTGACGATCTGGATGCCATGCTGGCGCGCCTGGGCACAGGGCTTTTTGTGACCGAATTGATGGGCAACGGCGTGAATGCTGTCACGGGCGATTACTCACGCGGGGCGAGCGGTTTCTGGGTGGAAAAAGGCCGCATTGCTTTTCCAGTACAAGAAATCACCATTGCCGGCAATATGAAAACCATGTTCAAAAACATTGTGGCTGTGGGTGCAGATACCTATAACCACGGTGCAAAAACTGTGGGGTCGGTTTTGATCAAGCGAATGAAGGTGGCGGGAAGCTGATTTTGCTCTATAAACAATAGCTACTAACGCATACCCAGTAAGGGCTAGAGGCATTTTTAACCATGATCCTGGATACTTCAGTTGACCGCTTTATTTTCACTAAGGATATGGTCAACCATTATGAAAATTGATTCCAGAAGGTGTGCCTGCCTGACATCCTGACGGTTCATAGATAATCCTGGATTCCTCAGTTGACCGCTCATTATCTTCAATAAACCGTTATGAAAATTGATATTTGTGACTTCGATGGAAGTGTACCCTTTGGGTGAGATCGCTACGCACCCGATTGAGCTACTGGCGACACGTCTGGGGGTGTTGTTCCTCCTTGCAGGCAGT
>CAIYWD010000014.1 GCA_903929815.1 uncultured beta proteobacterium | reverse complement strand
ATAAAAGTCAAGTGCCACACAGGAGAAATACGGCAAGCTATATTTGCGCTGTGGACTAATGAATTTGACTTTTCCACTGCACTTCACATAAGGCCAACAAAATCATGCAGGACGACATCAAAAAAACCCTTTGGGCTACCGCCGACAAGCTGCGTGCCAACATGGATGCAGCCGAGTACAAACACTTAGTGCTGGGGCTGATTTTTGTCAAGTACATCTCTGACACATTTGCTGCCCGACGCGCTGAACTCATCGTGCGCATGACCAACCCGGTGGATGAGTATTTTTATCACGATGCACAGTCTGGCGACATTGAAGCCGAGCTGGAAGACCGCGACTACTACAGGGAAGTCAATGTGTTCTGGGTGCCAGAATCTGCCCGTTGGGAGGCTTTGCGCTCTGCTGCCAAACAGCGCGATATTGGCAAACGCATTGACGAAGCCTTGAGCATCATTGAGCTGGAAAACCCCAAGCTCAAAGGCATTCTGGACAAACGCTACGCCCGTGCGCAGTTGCCGGATGGCAAATTGGGTGCGTTGGTTGATCTGGTGTCTGCCATTGGTTTTGGCGATAACCCTGCTGCGGCGCGTGATGTGTTGGGACAGGTTTATGAATACTTTCTGGGCATGTTTGCCAGTGCCGAAGGCAAGCGAGGCGGGCAGTTTTACACGCCCGCTTCCATCGTCAACACCCTCGTTGCCATTCTGGCGCCGCACCATGGCAAGGTCTATGACCCCTGCTGCGGTAGTGGCGGCATGTTTGTTCAAAGTGAAAAATTCATAGCAGCGCATGGAGGCAGGACGGGCGATGCAGCCATATTTGGTCAGGAAGCCAACCCCACCACCTGGCGGCTCGCGGCGATGAACCTGGCCATTCGCGGCATTGATTTCAACCTGGGACGTGAACCCGCTGACACTTTCACCCACAACCAACATGCTGATTTACGGGCAGACTTTATTCTGGCCAATCCGCCCTTCAACATCAGTGACTGGTGGCACGGCAGCTTGACGGGCGACCCCCGCTGGGTTTATGGCGACCCGCCACCCGGCAACGCCAACTACGCTTGGTTGCAGCACATGCTCTACCACTTGAAACCATCAGGGCGCGCAGGCATTGTGCTGGCCAATGGCTCGATGAGTTCCAGCCAAAACTCTGAAGGCACGATTCGCGCAGCGATGGTTGATGCCGACGTGGTCGAAGTGATGGTGGCGCTGCCTGGGCAATTGTTTTTCAACACCCAGATACCAGCTTGCTTGTGGTTTCTGGTCAAGCATAAGAATCGACGCAAGGGCGAAGTGCTGTTCATCGACGCTCGCAAACAAGCCTCCATGATCAGCCGCGTACAGTCTGAACTGACCGATGCCGTGATTGAACGCCTAGCCAACACCGTGGCTGCCTGGCGGGGCGAACCGGTATCGCTCCCTCGCCCTCTGGGAAAGGGTCGGGGTGATGGCACCTACCAGGACATCCCCGGCTTTTGCCGCAGCGTCAAACTGGCTGAAATTGCCCAGCACGGCCATGTTCTAACCCCTGGCCGCTATGTGGGCGCAGAAGAGGTCGAAGACAACGATGAAGACTTTGCCACCAAAATGCAGCAGTTGACCGAAAAGCTGGGGGAGCAGATGGCCAAAGGGGCAGAGCTTGACGTGTTGATTCGGCAAAAACTGGGAGGGTTGGGGTATGAATTTTGAAGCAATATCAAGGAGAAACTGCCATGATGCAAACCTATGAGGCCGTGCTACAACCAAACGGGCATCTTCAATTTTTGGACTGGATTGCCACTAAACCACTGACATCCCGCAGAGTGTTGGTCACATTCACCGAAGAGTCTGCACTGCCCGATACCGCATTGTGCGGTGCCACTTTAAGTGAACCCGCACTGGCACACGACTGGCTGCGCGAAGAGGAGGATGCAGCATGGGCGCATTTGCAACCCGTCAAGTAGTCCTGGTACCGTTCCCGTTCTCTGACCTCAGTGCAAGCAAGCTACGCCCAGCTTTGGTGTTGGCTAATGCAGGAAGAGGCGACTGGATACTGTGCCAAATCACCAGCAATCCTTATACCGATTCGTCCGCAATCAGGATTGAGGATTCAGATTTTGCTGATGGTGGCTTGCAACGTGTGAGCTTTGCACGAGCAGGCAAACTCTTCACCGCGCATGAAAGCCTGTTTCAGCGTACCGTTGGCCAAATCAACGTGCATTGCCGCGCACGGGTGGTACGGGTCATTATTGGCTTGCTTCAAGATAGGTCAGATGCCAAGGCGACCGATGCCTGAATTAACGCATTTGCATCTGCCTGAGCGCTACTTGAGAATAGTTCATGAGATATTGCAGAAATACCTGCCACAGGCCGAAGTGTGGGCTTATGGCAGCCGCGTCAATGGCGATCACCATGAAGCCAGTGATTTGGATTTGGTGGTGCGACACCCCGCAGACCTGGGTCATCGGCAAAGCCATTTGGGTGAACTGAAAGATGCGTTTTCAGACAGTGACTTGCCGATTTTTGTACAGGTGGTGGATTGGGCGGTGATTCCTGCGTCATTTCAGCGTGAGATATTGGCGGGGTATGTGGTGGTGCAGATGGGAGACGATCAGCATGAATATTGAGATGTTGCGAGAGTCCGAAACCGTTGAGCTGAAAAAAAGCCTTGCCGAACTCAAGGAAGGCTTGGTGTCGATGGTTGCCATTTTGAACAAACACGGTTCGGGTGAGCTGTGGTTTGGCGTGACCCCCAAGGGTCAAGCCACAGGGCTGGACGTGACGGACAAAACCCTGCGCGACGTGTCGCAAGCCATAGCCGCCCATATCGAACCCAAAATTTACCCCCATATTGACGCGCAAACCGTTGACGACGCAACCTGCATTCGTATCCGTTTTGAAGGCCAAAACGCACCGTACTTTGCGCATGGGCGTGCCTGGATGCGCGTGGCCGATGAAGACCGCCAGCTCAGCGCGGCAGAGCTTGAACAAATCATTGTTGATAAAAACCAAAACGCCCTGCGCTGGGACACCCGTCCGCTGGATAAACCCTGGCCCGAGCTGCAACTTGGCAAAATCAAAAGCTATGTCAAACGCGCTGGCCTGAATTGGGACACGCTGGGAGATGATGACGAAAACAGGCTACAGCAGGCGCTGATAAAGCTTGAGCTGCTACAAAACGGTGAGTTATGCAACGCCGCCCGCTTGTTCTTTGCCAGCCAGCCAATTCAATTGCGCTGTGCCGTATTTGGCACCACAGACACCGTCACCATCATTGACCGGCACGACTTTGACGGTGATATTCTGGAACTGATCGAAGAGGCGCAAAAATACATCCTGAAAAACATTCACATTGGAATGCGCATTGAGGGCCTGTATCGTGTCGATGTGCCTGAAGTGTCGATGGAAGCCCTGCGCGAGGCCATCATCAACGCCTTTTGCCATCGCGACTGGCGCGACCCCGACCACGTGCAGGTGGCCATCTTCAAAAACAGGGTGGAAGTGCGCAACCCTGGCACCTTGTTTGGTGGACTGACGCTGGCCGAGATGCGCAAAGGCAATGTCTCGCGCCGCCGCAACCCTCTGATTGCCGACCTGTTTCGGCGTATCGAAATGGTCGAAGGCTGGGGTCGCGGGATGCCCTTGATCCTGGAAAACGCGCCCAATGTCGAGTTTCGGCAGGTGGCGGGGTTGTTTATTGCCAGCTTTGCGCGGCCTTCATTTGTTGAGGGTGATTCGGCGGCACACCAGGGAACCCCACCAAAACCCTTTGAAAAAACAGTATCTACTACAGGAACAACTACCAGTACAACTACAGGAAGCGCTACAGGAAAGGCTGACGTACTACTGGAACACCTGCGCCACTACCCACAATGCACCATCCCGGAAATGGCGCGTGTGTTGGACATGACCGAAGACGGCGTGAATTACCACCTGCGACGCTTGCAGGCGACAGGTTTATTGAAACGGGAAGGCGGTCGCAGTTCTGGTCATTGGGTGCCAGTTCAAAAAATGAACGATAAAGGTACGCCATGATTGATGTGTTTGATGAAGGGTGCCAACAGTTATGAGTGCTGAGTGGAATTGGAATCGACTTGGCGATCACTGCATAAAGATCGGTAGCGGCTCGACACCAACTGGTGGTAAGGATGCCTACTTGGAGCAATGGCCATTCATGTTGATAAGAAGCCAGAATGTTCATAACGATGGCTTCAAACCAAGTGGACTTGCATTCATCAGCAAAGACCAAGCCAAGAAACTGAACGGCGTGGCCATTGAGGCTGGCGATGTGTTATTGAACATTACGGGTGATTCTGTGGCTCGTGTTTGTCTGGCAATCTCCCACTACTTGCCTGCTCGTGTGAATCAACATGTAGCGATTATTCGACCGAACCCCTCCGTGTTCGATAGCCGATTTGTCCGCTATTTCCTGGCATCGGACTATCAACAAGATTTGATGCTGAGTTTGGCTGCTGCGGGCGCAACACGCAATGCTTTGACAAAGTCAATGATTGAGGATTTCAAAGTCCCAAGTCCTCCGATTGAAATTCAACGGGGTATTGCTGATACTTTGTCTGTTCTCGACGACCGCATCACCCTGCTGCGCGAAACCAATGCCACGCTGGAAGCCATTGCCCAGGCGCTGTTCAAGTCATGGTTTGTTGATTTTGACCCAGTGCGTGCCAAGATGGAAGGCCGCTTGCCCGTTGGTATGGATGAGGCTACAGCAGCATTATTTCCTGATAGTTTTGAGGAATCTGAGTTGGGTTTGGTGCCGAGGGGGTGGCGGGTGGCACGGCTTGACGAGTTCATGGAACTGTCTTACGGAAAGGCACTCAAAGCTACCGACCGCAATGCTGGCAATGTTCCAGTTTACGGCTCTGGTGGTGTTACGGGTTGGCACAACGATAGTCTTGTAAATGGTCATTCAGTCATTATTGGTCGCAAAGGTACAGTCGGCAGCTTATACTGGGAAGATAAACCATTTTTTCCTATAGATACAACGTATTACGTTCGTACATCGAGTCCAATGACGTACTGTTATTACTTGTTGCAGACACTTGGATTGACCGGTATGGATACGGATGCCGCGGTTCCTGGTTTGAATCGAAGCAATGTTTATCGCCTGCTGGCATCGTTTCCCAATACAGCGGTTTTAGGTGCATTTGATAATGTGACCAACACAATTCGGGCGAGTATTTTTCGCCACAATGAACAAGCCCAAACCCTCACCATCCTACGCGACACCCTTCTCCCGCGCCTAATCTCTGGCCAGTTGCGGTTGCCAGATGCCCTCAAGGAAATAGAGGGTGCGTTGCCATGACAGCAGGACAGGGCACCCAATACGCGCTTTTCGAGGTGGCGGAAGCTACGCCGTTGGAGAAGCCATCGGTGCCGAGTACCGAAAAGCGGTTCAGTGATTACGTGGTCTATGTGGACGAAAGCGGCGACCATTCCCTAACCAGCATTGACCCGGGCTATCCGGTTTTTGTGCTGGCCTTGTGCGTTTTTCACAAACGGCACTACAGTGAACAGATCATTCCCGCCGTTGAAAAACTCAAGTTCAATTATTTCGGACACGACAGCGTGGTCTTGCACGAGAACGACATTAGCAAACAAAAGGGGGCTTTTGCTTTTTTAAGCCATCGGCCAACCCGCATCGCGTTCATGGAGCGGCTGAACTCCATCATAGATGCAAGCAATTTCATTCTGATTGCTTGCGTGGTCGATAAGCCGCGGTTGTCTCGGAGCACTGGTGCCAACTCCAACCCGTATCACATAGCGCTTGGCATTTGCCTGGAGGCGTTGAACGGCTTTTTATGTGAAAAGGGGCAAGAGAAGCTGCGAACTCACGTGGTGGTGGAGTGCCGTGGCAAAAAGGAAGATATCGAACTGGAACTGGAGTTCAGACGGATTCGCGATGGCAACAGCCTCGGTAGTCAATACTTGCCGTTTGACATCGTGTTTGCAGACAAGAAGACCAATCTGACAGGATTGCAGCTCGCCGATTTGGTGGCGCGTCCCGTGGGGGTGAACTACTTGCGACCCGCTCAGTCAAACCAAGCGTTCGAGTTGCTGAAGCGCAAGTTTTACTGCGATGGTGGTCGAAATACGGTGGGCATGGGCTACGAAAATGTGGGGTTACTGATTTACCCACCCCAAAAAGCGAAAAGCCCCGATGAACCCACCGAGGCTATAACGCCGACCAGGAACCCCCCAATCCACTTGGCCGGCAGTTTAACCTAACTTTCATGCCAATCGCCACTGATGCCACTTGAACAACTCAACCCAGCAAGGTTTGATTCCATTGCAAGCACTGGGAGGTGCAACCATGACCGAAGACCAACTTGAACAAGAAACCCTGACCTGGCTGACGGATGTGGGCTACACCCATCGGTATGGCCCGGACATCGCCCATGATGGCCCAACGCCGGAGCGCAGCGATTACCGTCAAGTGATTTTGACCGCCCGCCTGCGCGAGGCCATTGGCAGGCTCAACCCCAACACGCCTACATCTGCGCGTGATGATGCCTTGCGCCAAGTGCTGGATTTGGGGATTCCTGCATTGTTATCAGCCAACCATTATTTTCACAAGCTGCTGGTGGGGGGTGTTCCCGTACAGTATCAGAAAGACGGTGAAACGCGGGGGGATTTTGTTCGTCTGATCGACTGGGCTGAACCGTTGAAGAACGACTGGCTGGCGGTGAACCAGTTTTGCATCAAAGGCGCTCGCCACACCCGTCGCCCTGACATCATTCTGTTTGTCAATGGCCTGCCACTCGTGGTGATTGAACTCAAAAACCCGGCTGACCTGAACGCCGATGTGGGCAAAGCCTTTGACCAACTTCAAACCTACAAAGCGCAAATTCCCGATGTGTTCCAGACCAATGAAATTCTGGTGATTTCCGATGGCACCGAGGCGTTGATGGGTTCATTGACGGCGGATACCGAGCGTTTCATGGCTTGGCGCACGATTGACGGCATCACGCTGGACCCGCTGGGTGAATTCAACCATCTGCAAACGCTGGTGCGTGGCGTGCTGGCGCCGGTCTGGTTGTTGGAGTATCTGCGCTACTTTGTGCTGTTTGAAGACGACGGTGGCATCGTTAAAAAGATAGCGGGCTACCACCAATTCCATGCTGTTCGTGCCGCCATTGCTCAAGTCATTCTGGCTTCGCGCCCGGGTGGATCGCACAAAGGCGGCGTGGTCTGGCACACGCAGGGCAGCGGCAAAAGCATCACCATGACCTGCTTTGCAGCGCGTGTGATGCAAGAACCCGCCATGGACAACCCCACCATCGTCGTCATCACCGACCGCAATGATCTGGATGGCCAGTTGTTTGGGGTGTTCAGTCTGGCACAAGACCTGTTGCGCGAACAACCCGTTCAAGCCAAGACACGCCAGGAATTGCGCGATTTGCTGTCTCATCGACCTTCGGGCGGGATTGTGTTTGCCACCATTCAAAAGTTCATGCCGGGTGAAGATGAGGACCTATTTCCGGTGCTGTCAGAGCGGCACAACATTGTGGTCATAGCCGACGAAGCCCACCGCACGCAGTACGGGTTTGAGGCCAAACTTAGGGCAAGAAAAGTGCCTCTAGCCCGCATGGATACTGAACAGTTAGCTATTAACGTTGTAGCAACTGGCGAGGGCCAAATCAACCCGCATCGGGCTGAATTTGCACCACCTTCGGGTATCGGTTGGACTGAATGTTACCAGGCCGGTTACGCCCAGCACCTGCGCGATGCACTGCCCCATGCCACTTTTGTTGCTTTCACCGGCACCCCCGTGAGCAGCGCCGACCGCGATACCCGTGCCGTGTTTGGGGACTACATCTCGATTTATGACATGCAGCAAGCCAGGGAAGATGGTGCCACGGTGGCCATTTATTACGAAAGCCGATTGGCCAAGCTCCAACTCAAACCCCAAGACCTGCCACACATTGACGAAGAAGTAGATGAACTGGCCGAAGACGAAGAAGACAGCCTGCAAGCCAAACTCAAAAGCCGATGGGCTGCGCTGGAAAAAGTGGTCGGTGCTCAGCCAAGAATAGAGCGTGTGGCAGCCGATGTGGTGGCACATTTTGAAGAACGTGGCAAGGCGCAAACCGGCAAAGCCATGGTAGTCGCCATGAGCCGCGACATCTGCGTGCATCTCTACAACGAAATCATCCGCTTGCGCCCCCACTGGCACGATGCTGATCCTGAAAAGGGCGCTATCAAAATAGTGATGACCGGCTCGGCCAGCGACAAAGCCTTGCTTCGCCCTCACATTTACAGCAGCCAGACCAAAAAACGTCTGGCAAAACGTTTCAAAGACCCAACTGACTCGCTGCATCTGGTCATTGTGCGCGACATGTGGCTGACCGGCTTTGATGCGCCCTGCGTTCACACCCTGTATGTGGATAAACCCATGAAAGGCCATAACCTGATGCAGGCGATTGCGCGTGTCAATCGGGTGTTCAAGGACAAACAAGGTGGCTTGGTCGTTGATTACATCGGCATTGGCAATGAGCTGAAAGCGGCGATGCGCGAATACACCCAATCCAAAGGCCGTGGCCGCCCCACAGTGGATGCGGCAGAGGCTTTTGCTGTGGTCATGGAAAAGTTGGACGTGCTGCGCGCTATGCTGCATAGCTTTGATTATTCTGGGTTTTTAACGGGTGGCCATAAAACCTTGGCCGGGGCTGCCAACCATGTTCTTGGCATTCAGGAGGGCAAAAAGCGCTTTGCCGACACCACGCTGGCCTTGAGCCATGCCTTCACCTTGTGCTGCACTTTGGATGATGCGCGTGCGGTGCGTGAAGAAGTGGCTTTTATGCAGGGGGTGAAAGTCATTCTGACCAAGCGGGATACCACAAAAAAGCGGCGCACCGATGAAGAGCGTGAACTGGCCATTCGGCAAATCATCAACTCGGCAGTGGTGTCTGATCGCATGGTGGACATTTTTGACGCCGTGGGTCTGGAAAAACCCAACATCGGCCTGCTGTCTGATGAATTTTTGGCTCAAGTGAACAATTTACCTGAGAAAAATCTGGCAGTTGAATTGCTGGAGCGTTTGCTTGAAGGCGAAATCAAAAGCCGCTTTGCCAGCAACGTGGTGCAGAACAAAAAATTCTCGGAACTGCTGGCCAACGTCATCACCCGCTACCAAAACCGCTCCATCGAGACCGCTCAAGTGATGGAAGAGCTGATGGCCATGGCCAGAAAGTTTCAGGAAGCCGCCCATCGGAGTGAAGCATTGGGTCTGACGGAAGACGAGGTCAGGTTTTACGATGCGCTGGCCAACAATGAATCGGCAGTGCGTGAATTGAGCGATGAAACCCTGAAGAAAATAGCCCATGAACTCACAGAAAACCTACGGCAAAACCTGAGTGTCGATTGGTCAGAGCGCGAGAGCGTGCGAGCCAAACTGCGGCTGATGGTCAAACGAATTTTGCGCAAATACAAGTACCCGCCGGATAGGCAGGATGGGGCTGTGGAACTGGTGCTGGAGCAGGCGAAGGTGATGGGGGAGAGTTGGGGGTGAGACAAGAGTTGGTCAGTTATTGAATGTGTTTGTTAATGGAGACTATACAACTCATGGTTCGCTTATTTCAACCACCAGTTCTTGAGATTGCCGGGTGCGATTCAAAGTGATGTGGGATTCTGGGAGCGAGGGCGTCTCGCCCTCGGTTGTTTCGATGGCAAGATGCCTTCGCTCCCAGGTTTTTGGCTCACGTAAATCGCACCCGAGATTGCCGTAAGGTCAGCCTTCCTGATCCGCACTAGACAAAAAGCTGAATGATT
>CAIYWD010000013.1 GCA_903929815.1 uncultured beta proteobacterium | reverse complement strand
TCACCTTGCAATGCCAAAGCCGAGAAGAAGATGTTGGTCAAATCTGGTTTTTTCGATCACGTTAAAAGTATAAATTATTGAAAACAAATAGTTTATATTAGTAATTGAACTGAACCAGTGCCCTTGTATGCGTGGCAAAAGAAGCGTATTGAGCAAAGGCTCTAGCAAAGTGGTATCTGGGTCCGCCAACAGAACAAGCCGTGCGGTGGCATCCTGACGGTCTTCTTGCAGTTCACCAATCCAGTCCAGTTCAACCAGCGTTTCCACCACAGGTTCAAGCTGTAACGCATCCACCTGCAAGGTAGCACTGAGGTGCGCCAGGCTCAGGCCTTTGTCAGTCGCTAAACGTACCCGATCGAGTTGTTGCAATATTTCCAGCGCCAGCAAAAACGACCAGCCATGCGCATGGGCGCGGCGCTGAATGCCTTCTTGCAAACTGGGCAAGTAGGCTGCCATGACAGCTCCCAGCAGAACAATCACCCAGGCCACGTAAATCCATACCAGCAAAATGGGCACGGTAGCAAAAGCACCATACAAAACAGAATAGGTGGGAACTTGCCCCAAATACAACACCAGCATCCGTTTGGCCACTTCAAACCCGACCGACACAAACAGTCCCCCGGCCCAGGCGTGTGCCCAACGCACGTGGGTGTTTGGCACATAGCGGTACAGTGCTGCCATGCCCCAGGCCAGCAAGACAAACTGCAAGGTGTCCAGCAGCAAGCTCACCCCACCAGGAATCACGCGAACAACCCCCTTGGACGCTGACAGTGCATACGAAGTTAAACTCAAACTGACGGCCAACAACAAGGGTCCCAGCGTCATCACTGCCCAATACACCAGCACACGTTGACCCAATGGCCTGGGTTTGCGAACACGCCAAATACCATTCAATGTGTGGTCAATCGTCAAAATCAGCGCCAGCGCGGTAAAAAACAACACGGCCAAACCCGCCCCCCCGAGCCTCTTGGCCTTGCCTGAAAACTGCGTCAGATACCCCAGCACCTGACGTGCAATGCTGTCGGGAATCAAACTTTCAACAAGCCATTGTTGTAACACTACCTGAAACTTGGCAAACATGGGAAACGCCGTGAACACGGCCAGCACCACAGTCACAAAAGGCACCAGGGCCATGGTCGTGGTGAATGTCAGGCTGCTCGCAGTCAGACCCAGATGATCTTCACGAAAACGCTCACGCAAAGTGTGGGCTGTGTATTTCCAGGGGAAATGGGAGAAATTGCCAAAAAAAAGAATCAGGCGTTGGTGCATTGTCATGGGTATTTTTGCAATAAAGGTGGGCTGCAATTCGGCAAAGTCATCAACGTCATGATGCCACGGTTTAACCCGTGCTAATATCATTCACGGATGGGTGGATGAATTTAGCCATGAAGTGGGTAGATATTGTGGATGGAGTTACCCCCCAGAGCTTGTAGAACAAGCGATAATAGCTATTATTTTAGGAGTATTTTTGATGGTAAAACGTAAAATCAAACGCATTGCAGTCAATACCGGTGGTGGCGATGCACCCGGTCTGAATGCTGTCATTCAATCGGTGGCCATTGCTGCAGCTAATCGAGGTTGGGCCTGTTTTGGCATTCGTGATGGATTTAATGGTATTTTGTTTCCAGAGCGCTACGCTGATAGTGGCGTGATGCGTCTGACGCGCGATCGGGTCAGAGGCATTGGACATTTGGGCGGCACCATCCTGGGCACCACCAACAAAGGCAATCCTTTGCATTTTCCCGTCACTTTGCCCGATGGCACCGAAAAAGAAATTGACCGGTCCAACGAAATTCTGACCTACTTCGCCACCCACGAAATGGATGCCCTGGTTTCCATTGGAGGAGATGGGTCGTTGACCATTGCCAATGCTTTGCACAAAAAAGGCCTGATTGTGGTGGGAGTACCCAAAACCATTGACAACGACCTTGACAAAACCTTTACCACGTTTGGCTTTGATACCGCTGTGGGTTTTGCGACTGAATGTGTCGATAGGCTTCATAGCACGGCCCAGAGCCATCAGCGCGTGATGGTGGTTGAAGTGATGGGGCGCTACGCTGGCTGGATTGCCCTGCACGCAGGCATTGCAGGCAATGCGCATGTTATTTTGATGCCTGAAATCGGATTTGACCTCGACGTAGTGGCTGAAAAAGTCCGTCAGCGAGACGAAGACGGTCGCCAGTATTCCATTGTGTTGGTCGCAGAAGGTGCGCTGCCCAAAGATGGTCAACGCGAGATCATCGCCCGTGCCGAAATCGGCCATGATGAGCGTTTGGGCGGTATCGGTGATCGCGTTGCCCAAGGCATTGCCGAGCGGACGGGCAAAGAAACGCGCGTTGTGGTGCTGGGTCACTTGTTGCGTGGCGGTAGCCCCACCTCGTTTGACCGTCTGTCTGCCTTGCGCTTTGGTGCTGCGGCTGTGCGTGCCCTGGATGAAGGCCATACCGGTGTGATGGTGACTTTGGGACTGAACGGCGTTGAGCATGTGGCGCTTGAAGAGGTTGCCGGTCACATGCGAGGTGTTCCGCTTAACTGCGACACCTTGCAAACAGGGCGTGATTTGGGTATTTGCTTTGGTGATTAGTCAGGGTTGAATTCAGGCTTGAACGCCCTGAATTCATCACCTGATGAGTCTGTACCAATTCGCAGGACGATCGCTCGGACTGCGTTTTTTTTTATTGCCCGATGGATGGGGCTGGCTCAATCCTGGGCATCAACACAATTCAGACTGAATCAACCTGGATTCTTCAGTTGACCGCTTATTATCTTCACTAAACCGTTATGAAAATTGATATTTGTTATTTCGATGGAGTTCATTCTTTGGGTAGCGCTACGCACCTGATTGAGCTACAAGCGACTCATCTGGGGGTGTTGTTCCTCCTTGCAGACATTAGCCTGCGACGTCGTCACGCCTACCCTGATACGCCGCCAGTAGCCCACTCGGGCGCGTTCAACTAAGGAATCCAGGATAAATGTCATGAAAATTCTGGTTGCAGTGAAGCGTGTAGTGGATTACAACGTGAATGTCCGCATCAAATCGGATCACACGGCAGTCGATACCACTCACGTCAAAATGAGCATGAACCCCTTCGATGAAATTGCCATCGAAGAGGCCGTTCGTTTGAAAGAAAAAGGCTTGGTGAATGATATTGTGGCCGTTTCTTGCGGTGTGACCCAGTGTCAGGAAACTTTGCGCACCGCTTTGGCACTGGGTGCTGACCGTGCCATTTTGGTCGAATCCACCGCAGAACTTCAGCCTTTGGCCGTTGCCAAACTGCTCAAAGCCATTGTGGACAAAGAACATCCTGACATGATCATACTGGGCAAACAGGCCATTGATGACGACTGCCATCAGGTGGGTCAAATGCTTGCAGCCCTGATGGACAGGCCACAGGTCACCTGCGCCAGCAAAGTTGTGATCGAGGCCAAAGACAAAGCCACGGTCACACGTGAAATGGACGGAGGTCTTGAAACCCTGTGCGTCACACTGCCTGCTGTTATCACGACAGACCTTCGCCTGAACGAGCCTCGTTATGTGACCTTGCCCAACATCATCAAGGCTAGGAAAAAGCCTTTGCAAATCATCACGCCAGAAGACCTGGGTGTGAATGTGGTGTCCCACATCAAAACTTTGAAAGTCACCGAACCACTAGAGCGTAAAGCAGGCATCAAGGTCGCCGATGTGGCCTCACTGGTCGCAAAACTCAAAAGCCAAGGCTATCTGAACCTGGGAGCTACTCCATGACAACACTTGTCATTGCCGAACACGACAACGTCACACTTAAACCTGTGACCCTGAATGCTGTGACAGCAGCCGCCCTGTTGGGTGGAGAAGTGCATGTTTTGGTTGCCGGTTATAGAGCCAGTGCAGTGGCCACGGCAGCCGCGCGCATCACTGGAGTTGACAAGGTGCTGCATGTGGATGACATCACACTTGCGCACCCTGTGGCTGAAAATATGACCGAGCAAGTTTTAGCACTGTCCGCCCCCTACAGCCACATTGTGTTTTCAGCAACGGCATCCGGCAAAAATATTGCACCGCGTGTGGCAGCCAGGCTGGATGTGGGACAAATTTCTGACATCACGCGGGTGATCAGCCCCAATACGTTTGAACGCCCCATCTATGCGGGCAACGCCATTGCCACCGTGCAAAGCACGGATGCCACCTGTGTGATGACGGTGCGTTCTACATGTTTTATGGCTGCAACACAGACGGGACAAGCGTTAGCCACTACTGAAAATAGAGCATCTGTTGCCGTGCCAGGCCACACGATGTATGTCAGTCAAGACATCATCAAGAACGACCGCCCCGAGCTAGGTGCTGCCAAAGTGGTCGTCAGTGGAGGGCGCGCTTTGGGTTCTGTTGAGCATTTCAATGCACTGATGACACCGTTGGCTGACAAACTAGGCGCAGCAGTGGGGGCAAGCCGTGCAGCCGTGGATGCCGGCTATGCACCCAACGACTGGCAAGTGGGCCAAACCGGCAAAATTGTGGCACCCAATTTATACATTGCCATAGGCATCAGCGGGGCCATTCAGCACTTGACCGGCATGAAAGACAGCCGCGTGATTGTGGCCATCAACAAAGACCCCGATGCCCCCATTTTCAAAGTGGCTGATTACGGCCTGGTGGCAGATTTGTTTGTGGCAGTGCCTGAATTGATGGCAGCTCTTGATGAACTGAAGATGGAATAAATGCCACCTTTCCCCTGCTTTTTCAATCTATGCCCCTATTGGGTTGGACTCATACTGCCGTTATGAAGGTAGCTCAATCGAATGAAAGGAGTTCATCGTGCAAACCCATACCGACACACCAATGCAGGCATTTGTCATGACCAGCGAACGCCACTCGTTCCTGCAAGATGTTGATTTCAAGTGGCTGATGGCAGGACATGGATGGTGGATTGACGCGGATCGCTTTCACAGCGACTCGTCTTATGCGGCTCACTGGTTAAAGCTGGCCGAAGCATCTGACATGCCTGTTTTGAAAAAAAGTGCAGCACAACTGCAACCCCAGCACCGTCTTCATTGACGATAATTTTATGTATGAAAATGGCCTGTAGGGCGCTTGGGTATTGCATTGTTTGCTATCAAATACGATGCAATATAAATGAATCCTAAATTCCTTAGGATATGGTTAACAATAAATTCCGCATTTGGCCGTCTGGTTTGGGATGCAATGCTAGGCGCAAAGCGCGACGTGTGGCGAGCCACACTAGCGATTTGTAACGACGCAGTGCGCCCAAAGCGGACGAGCCAAATGTGGAAGTTATTGTTGACCATATCCT
>CAIYWD010000012.1 GCA_903929815.1 uncultured beta proteobacterium | reverse complement strand
TGGGCCTATTCCGTCACGCCCACCGCCGTCCCGACTGCCACCACCACGCGCACCGCCACGCCCACCCGCAGCCAGACGCCCGCGCATACCGCCACGGCCGTTCGCACTGCCACATCTGTCCGCAGCGCCACGCCTGCCAAAACGGCCACCCGCACGCCGGTTTTGGTGGCGCCTGCCAGTGTGGTCATCAACGAGTTTTTGCCCAGGCCGCATTCAGATCAAAATGGAGATGGGAAAATCGATTCGGGCGATGAATTCATCGAGTTGGTCAATTTGAGCGATCAACCGCTTGCGCTGGCTGGCTGGAAGTTGGACGACCAGGACGGCGATTCTTCGCCTTTTACCATCCCGGTAGTCACGCTTGCGCCTGGCGCGCGGCTGGCCTTCTTTGGGTCACAGACCGGCCTGCTGTTGGGGGATGGCGGCGACAGCGTGCGGCTGTATCAGGCCTCCGGCGCCATCGTGGATGCGTTTACCTATGATTTCATCAGCGCCGTCAACCAGAGTTGGTGCCGCTTGCCGGATGGCGGCCCCGGCTGGCAGTTTGGCTGTGAGCCGACCGTGACGGAGACCAATCGACTGACGGTGGGCCTGCTGAGCGGCTTGCCCGCGCAACCGGCGCAGATCTGCCAGGGGGAAGGTCTGCCGCTGGATTTTCAATCCGCCGAATGCGGCCCGCAGCCGCAAACCGGCCGGGAGGCGGCTTTCTCGGAAAGCGCGCTGCTGGAAAGCCCGCGCTATATTGTGATCGGGTTTTATAGTATTACAGCTCAGCATTTGCATTGAACGCGCAAATCATAGAGCATTCTGGAAAGCGGTAGGGAAGTCGGTTTTATAGAAACTTAATACAGCGAATAATATCTGTGAACCTAATTTGGTGATGCGGTAAAGGCGAGCATTTTTTACTTTAGCGATCAAACCATGTCCGCGCAGCTTGGCGATCAAGCGAGACATACGTGTGCAACGTTGTTTGCCTTCTTTGTCTGAAGCTGGAGGTTTGGAGTAGAGTTTGTCGCACAAGTCGTGATTGCGGAAGCCATTAATAACGAATTCGCCGGACACAACGGCTGCAAACAAATTACGGTCAACGTCTTGAAGTGGGTTAAAACGGGCAAAGCGTTTGCCATTTTGGGTATGGCTCCGGCACAAGCCATCCAGGAAAGGAATGGCTTTGCTTTTTAGTTTTGCATGCGTTAGATGATCAAGATAACGTTGATTGGCTTGCAAGCCGACTTCGGCATAACGATACAGATTGGAAACGCCTTTGCGCATGGGCACCCACCGCAGCTTGTCATCTTCTGTCTGTTGACAAATTTTGAACTCACTCGGATTGTTAATAGTTGTTTCCAATCGTAGGACACTGTTTTTGTCGTACATCTTGAGAGAATTGCGTTTGATCGAGTGCTTGACGCGCCAACCTTCGGGTCGTTTTTTGAGATCGGTGGTCACCTCGCCTCGGAAGTTGCCATGCAGCTTGCGCCCAAGAAAGCGCAGAACGTTCTCGCAGGCGGTTTTGATAATCGCATGTTCAAACAGATCGGGAAGGATGGCTGCAAGGGTGGCACGATCTTTGAACATGATGTCAGTGGCGATTTCACACTGGTCGGCTACCCAATAGTAACTGCCAAAACCCGCGGCTTGGATGATATTCAGGATCGGATTCACCCGGTTGGCCAAGGCATTGAGCACTGGCGGCCACTCAAAATGGGAGAACTTCTCACAGAACGAATGAGCCGCTTCCAAATTATCAATCCGGGTAAAAGTGTTGTCATATCGCTCGTAAGTAATACCCTGTTGGTCAAGATAGCGTGCCAAACACTCCCGACCATTGACGTACACCTGAATTTGAAATGGGAACCAGCTTTGCAACCGAACGTGAATAAATCCTAACTCAGCATCCAGGTAGTAAAAATAATAGTGCAAGCACTTACTTTGGCGACGAACTACTTCCAGCTTGTGGGAGGCATGGTTGCCTCGTACTGTGAAGGTAGAGCAGGGTTCCAGTGTAGAAAAAACGCAAATCAATCCTTCTTTCACATTATCTTCTACTGCGATTTGTTGCGCTAAACTTTCTTTGCTCTGCCCTTTCTTTGCCGTCATGGCTGATTCTAGATACCGAAATGGTCGCCCAGATTGAATTGCCAGTTGTTCAGCATGTTGTTTTATTTGTTGGCTGATCGATTCCACGTAGGGCTTGAAATCTTTTAGCAAAATGCTTTGTCGATTGAGAAACCTGGCAAAGGCACCATTTGGGTAAAACATCGTGAGATGACCCTTGAAGATCATTCGGTCAAATGTAGTTAGGATTCCGATAATGCTGTCTTGGTGTATACTTTGAAATGTATCCATCATGGCCTGTCGTGACATAATGAGAGGTGGTTGCGGGCTTTGTTCCTGCTTATTAATCCTGAATTATGCCACAATGACAGGCCACCTTTCTAAACAATTTGGTTGCGGCTGGAAGCCGCGCTATGCTATACTTTAATCACTTTCGAGGAGATGGCGATGTCACAGATTTATAAATTACCACTCATGCTGGAACCACAACCGGAAGGCGGGTATGTTGTCACCTGTCCGCTATTGCCTGAATTAATTACAGAGGGAGAAACAGCGCAGGAAGCAATTCAAAATGCGAATGATGCACTTTCAGCCATGATCGAAGCTTTCCAACATCTGAAAAAGCCGCTGCCGTTGGTTCTTCAAGCGGAAAGAAAAGATTCGCCGCTTTGGCTGG
>CAIYWD010000011.1 GCA_903929815.1 uncultured beta proteobacterium | reverse complement strand
GTATTTGGGCAAAGCGCTGTATTTGTCCCCCCTTTGAAAAAGGGGGGTTAGGGGGGATTTGGTTTTTGTGTTGCACCACATCACTTTGAAACGCACCCAATCCAGACTGCCTTTGTACCCTGGTAAACCAACATGCACTGGATTCCCGCCTTCGCGGGAATGACGGCATTTGACATGAGGTCTAAACGGTTACCCATGGGCAGCAAAACAGATAAGCGCTCCATAAAAATGGAGGAATCAAGGCGGTGTCCGTCAATGACAATCCACGTAACGACACAGGTGCCTGCGGGGTGAGGCCAGCAGGAACTCAAACTGATATGGAATTCTCTGTAGCTTGTAGAAATAGCTTCCAGCCGCTTACGCTTATTTCAACTTAGGATATGGTCAACAATAAGTTGTGCATTTGGCCGTCAGAGTTGGGATGCAATGCTAGGCGCAAATCGTGCGGTGTGGCCCAGCCACATAAGCAATTTGTAACGACGCAGTGCGCCCAAATCTGACGAGCCAAATGCACAACTTATTATTGACCATATCCTTAATGTAGTGCCATTGACCCCATGGGTACATTTCAACGCTGCTTCACCAAGGCAGTTCTTTCCCATCGTAGTTAAAAAAGCGCCCACTGTCTTTTAAACTGAGTCTGTCCAAAATTTGCTGCTGACCAGTTACTGACTGCTCCAGGGTCAGTGGAGCCTGTTGACCACCCATTCGCGTCTTGACCCAACCAGGGTGCAAAGCCACTGATATCACGCCACGCGACTTCAAGTCGTTGGCAACACCTTTGGCAACCATGTTCAACGCACACTTGGAGATACGGTAGCCATAGCGACCACCCGAACCGTTGTCGCCAATAGAACCCATGAGACTCGATTGAAACGCGACCAATTTTCGTTTGGAACATGCCACGTTGTCGGTCAGTGCTTCTACCAGCTTCAGGGGCGCGAGCGAATTGATGCGGACAATATTCAGTATGCCAAGGACATCTATCGATCCCAAGGATTGGCCACCCTCTCCCATCACTCCCGCATTGCAAAAGAGGAGATCCAATGGCGTGTCACCCACGATGGACTTCAAACGCGAGGGTGCTTCAGAATCGGCTGCGTCATATTGCAATACATCAACAAGTCCGGCGTAAAGGGTGGCAAGCTGCGTTAGCTCAATGGATTCGTCTAAAACCCGGGCTGTTGCAAATACGTGAATGCCACGAGATGCAAAAGTGCGTACATGGGCGAGTCCGAGACCTCGGTTCGCGCCGGTGATCAGAATAGTTTTCATAGGTGATTCGTGATATGGTCAACAATACAAATGGCGGTATCTTAAACTTGGTAGTGCGTTTCAAACTGATGTGGAAACAATCAACCTTGTCCCAGAAGGGGGTGCGTTTCAAAGTGATGTGGTGCAATACAAAAACCAAATCCCCCCTAACCCCCCTTTTTCAAAGGGGGACCAATACAGCGCTTTACCCAAATAGGCTAGCCGTTCTCATTCTCCCCTTTGAAAAAGGGGGGTAGGGGGGATTTGGATGTCGCACCCAAGCAAAGCCACATCACTTTGAAACGCACCCGTATCCACCTTCCCTTGCGTCACAAAATGGAGAATTCCATGCAGATCAAGCCGCGCAGCCAGTATATTTTTTGGGTGACCTTCGTGTACGGCATCCTGGCTATGGCCTGGATTTTGTTGTCAGACCAATTGTTGTCTGCTTTTGCTGACATTCACTCCATTATTTTTATTTCGACAGCCAAGGGAGCGTTTTTTGTTTTCTCGTCTGCCCTATTCATCGCTATTGCCTTGCACGGTGTCCCGCCATCTGCGCCTGTTGACAAAGATAACTTATTCAATATTCTGGCTCCTCCATTTGAGTTCAACCGAAAGTCTCGATGGATCATATACACCGTCACCGTCACCATGACAGTCGCCATGTTGCTGGTGCGCCAAAGTATGGCAGACGTGACTGGAAACCGGTTATTCCTTATTTTGCTGATGTTGCCCATCATCATCAGCGCCGTGATGGGCGGTCTTGGACCGGGGCTGGTTGCAACAACCATTGCAGCACTGGGCATCGACTACTTTGGACTTATCCCTTTCCATAGCTTTCGCATCAGTAATGCCGGTGATATATTTCAATGGAGTCTATTGATCGTCAATGGTGTTGCCGTCAGTGTGCTCAGTGAATGGGTACGCAAGACGCTACAAGACACCAGGGTCAATAGTTATTTGCTGCATGCAGTGGTGTCCAACACCGTTGACGCCATCTTTATCAAAGATAAACAGGGTCGCTATTTGTTCGTTAACGACGCAACAGCCGCCATTCTTGGCAAAAAGATCAGCGACATTCTCGGCAAAACCGACGATTGTCTTCTCTCTAAAAAACAGGCAGAACAAGCTATTGCGACGGATCAAAGGATACTGGCCGGTGAAAATCACCTGACATACGAGCAGGAGCTTCAAACTCCAGAGGGGCAGCAGATGACGTTACTGATGAACAAGGGACGTGTGTTGGGTGATTCTGGAGAGGTTATCGGAATTTTTGGAATAACGCGCAACATTACGGCACTCAAGCAATCCGAAGCTGAAGTCAAATCAGGCAAGGCCATGCTTGAAGCTGCACTGTCGAGCATGAGCGATGCGGTTTTCATCTCGGATGTTGAAGGTCGATTCATCCACTTCAATGATGCTTTTGCAACTTTTCACAAATTCAAAAACAAATCAGAGTGCGCGCACACATTAGCAGAGTACCCTGCACTGTTTGATGTTGGATTTGTAGGTGGTGTCCCCCTGCCCGTTGAACAATGGGCTGTTCCCCGTGCGCTTCGGGGTGAAACGGCCACCAATGCAGAATACACCCTTTTGCGCAAAGACACCGGCGAAAGCTGGATAGGCAGTTACAACTTTGCACCCATCCGAGACGAAAACAAAACAATCGTAGGCTCGGTGGTCACGGGGCGAGACATCACTGAGCGCAAACGCCAGGACGAAGAACTGGCACATTACCGCAGTCATCTTGAACTTGAGATTGAAAAACGCTCACAAGAGTATCTTGAACTCTATGACCAATCACCCTGTGGCTACCACTCACTGGCACCAGATGGCACAATTTTGCGTGTTAACAAGACCGAACTTGACCTGCTGGGCTATTCATGCGACGAGTACGTGGGTCACCACATCGTTGAATTCATGACACCTGAAAGTGTCGATACATTCCATCACCAGTACCCTCAATTTCTGCAAAACGGTCGTGTACGCAACCTTGAATTTGATTTTGTATGCAAGGATGGACACACCCGTTCTTTTTTGGTCAATGGTGACCTCATTCGCGGTGTACAAGGCCAGGCCATTGCGTCACGAAGTACCATGGTGGACGACAGCGATCGCAAGGCAAAAATAAAGAAGATCAACGATCTCAACCGATTTCTCTCGGAGGTTCTAGATGTTCTCCCCTTTGGCGTGGTGGTGTTCAACGAGGAACGCCGCGCTATTTTGCGAAACAAACTCTTTGTACATATCCTGAACTATCCGCCAGAGTGGGCACAAAAAGAACCTTTGTATTTTGAAGAAATGATTCGTTTCAATCATGATCGCGGCGACTACCCCGTGCGAACGTTCGAGGACGCTCATGACGGATTCGTCCATGCCATAACGACACGCCAGACGGTCAGGTTTGAACGAAGGCAAGCCAATGGGACTTATCTTGAAATTTGTGGACAACCCATATCAGACGGTTGGACTCTGATAACGTACACCGACGTCACGTCACACAAGACGATTGAGCAAACCATTCAGGCAGCCAGGCATACTGCTGAAGCGGCAACGGTCGCAAAAAGTGAGTTCATCGCCAACATGAGCCACGAAATCAGAACGCCCATGAATGCGATTCTGGGTCTGTCGTACCTGCTGAACAACATGGCACTGCCTGGGGATGCCAATGAACTCGTGCGCAAAATTCGCACGGCAGGGCGCTCGTTATTGGGCATCATCAACGACATTTTGGACTTTTCAAAAATTGAATCAGGCAAGCTCGAAATTTTGGCGCAACCGTTTCGTCTGGGCGACATACTCGAAAACTTGTCTTCCATCATGTCAGCCAGTGCTGCTGAAAAAGACCTTGAACTCATCATCGCGCCCCCACCCATCCGCACGAATCAGTTGACCGGTGATGCATTGCGGCTAGAGCAAGTACTGATCAATCTCACGGGAAACGCCATCAAGTTCACTGAACGTGGTCATGTGGCGCTCACCATCAGCACTGTTTCAGAAGAGGAAAATCACATCACTCTGAGGTTTGGTGTGCGTGATTCCGGCGTTGGCATTGCGCCTGAAAAACAACAGGAAATATTCAATGCGTTTGCCCAGGCGGATGGCTCTATCAGTCGAAAATTTGGTGGATCTGGTCTTGGATTGAGCATCAGCCGACAACTGGTTATCGGCATGGGGGGCGAGTTGCATGTCACCAGTGTGCCGGGGAGTGGCAGTGAATTCTGGTTCATTCTGAGGTTCGAGCGGGGTCAGGATGCCTGGCTGGCTGCCCCGGAAATGGCCCATCTTTCTGTGCTGATTGCAGACGACAACACATTTGCCCGCGAGGCCATTTGCCGCATTGTGGAGGGACTGGGCTGGAAGGTACATGCAGTTGACTCCGGTGATGCTGCCATCAGGCATGTACAGGAAAAAATGGGGCAGTACGGCCCTGAAGAAATTTTGCTGCTGGACTTCAAAATGCCTGGCAAAGACGGGCTTGAAACTGCCCGTGTGGTGCGCAACGTATTGGCCGCCAAAGACCCCATTGTCATTTTGGTCACTGCACATTCGATTGATGCCCTATTCAATCACCCTGACTACCGTCTTGCTGACGCTGTGCTGACCAAGCCTGTGACCTATTCAAGTTTGTACAACGCCGTCAGCCGTGCCATGCGTGTGCGTCAAGGCAGCGAGGTTCAGGTCCCCATGCACGCTGTTCAGCGTTTGACGGGGTTACGAATGCTGATTGTGGATGACAGTGACATCAATCGTGAGGTGGCAGAGCGCATCTTCATAGCCGAGGGTGCTCATGTCGCCTTGGCTAACGATGGTCAGCAAGCCATTGATTGGCTGCAAACCCATTCTGACGCAATTGACATCGTCTTGATGGATGTGCAAATGCCGGTGATGAATGGTTACGAGGCCACACGGGAAATTCGTCGCATTCCCGCCTTGGCCAACTTGCCCGTGGTGGCACTCACCGCTGGGGTTTTTATGGAACAACAGGCGTTGGCTAACCAGGCGGGAATGAATAGCTTTATTTCCAAGCCATTTGATGTGGATGCCGCTATCGCACTCATCATCCAGGTGACTGGTCATGTTGCAGCACAAAAATCACCCGGTACTGCAAGAGTCACTTCCATGACCCATGGACACCAACTACCAGGTCTTGCTGTTGGAAATGGACTAAACGTTTGGCGGGATGCATCCGTCTATCGTCAGTACCTGCGAAAGTTTATGCGCGAATATGCAGATGTGGTGCAGGTACTGTCCGGATTGGACAGATCTGCAGCTCAGTCGCTGGCTCACAAACTCATGGGCGCAGCGGGTACGATGGCCATTCACGCAGTGGCCACGCAGGCAGGTAACCTGGAACGAACCCTTCAATTGGGAGGAGACACGACCGAATGTCTTGCCGCACTGCAAGAAAGCATCAACATCGCATGTCAATCAATTGCCCAATATGCGCCCCCCGACGTTGAAGTACAAATGGCAGAAAATCATGCCATGGCATCTGCACCACTGACAACCACACTCACCCACCTGCTACATGCCTGGAATAGTGATTCGCCTGCGAGTATCAGGCCACTATTGGCAGAACTGAGTCATGTATTGCCGCTGGCCCAGTCGGCACCGCTGCACCAGGCTCTGGAAAATTTTGACTTTCATGCAGGTGAATCTGCCACGCGTGAGTTGCTCCAGTCTCTTTCAACTGGAGTCTGATGATGCACCAAGCCCCTATTCTGATTGTTGATGACGAACCCCACAACCTTGCAGCGCTGGAGCAAATCCTCTCGCCCAAGTACCCACTGGTTTTTGCACGCAGCGGAAAAGATGCCATTTTTGCTGTATCCAGGCACTCCCCTTCCCTCGTTTTGCTGGACATTGAAATGCCTGTCATGGACGGCTACACCGTGTGTCGGCAATTGAAAGCCAACCCAAAGACAGAGGGAATTCCCGTCATTTTTGTCAGCCATCTGGCTGAAGTGGGAGACGAAGCTGCCGGCTTTGATGCAGGGGCGGTCGATTACATCGTCAAGCCAGTGTCACCGCGCATCGTTTTGGCGCGTGTGCATACCCATTTGTCTCTGGTACTGGCCTCCAGCCTGGAACAAAGCTACCGTGATGCGATTCACATGCTAGGCGAAGCCGGGCACTTCAATGATGCCAATACCGGTGCACACATTTGGCGGATGGCAGACTACGTGGGTGTTTTGGCAGAGTCTTACGGATTGCCCTATGACGTTTGCGCACAGCTCGAACTGGCTGCCCCCATGCACGACACCGGCAAGATCGGCATTCCCCATGCCCTTCTCATCAAACCGGGCAAGCTGGATGCATCGGAATGGGCAGTGATGAAACAACACTGCAGAATTGGATACGACATCCTGATCAAAAGCAACGCACCCATTTTCAGGATGGCGGCAGAAATTGCGTTACGCCACCATGAACGCTGGGACGGTAGCGGCTATCCGGACGGCCTGGTCGGCGAGGCTATTCCCCTGTCTGCCCGTATTGTGGCCTTAGCCGATGTTTTTGATGCCCTCACCATGAAACGCCCTTACAAAGAACCATGGCCATTGGATCGGGTCATACAAACGGTGAAAGACAGTGCCGGCAGCCATTTTGACCCGAAATTGGTGAGCGCATTTGAATCAGCCTTGCCACGTATCCTCGACATCAAGTCTGTCTGGGATGCCAAAGAGAATCAATAGACTTGATTGGAAACCTGTCAGCAGTTGTAGGAAAAACAACATGTTAACAAAATTAAAGAAAAGGTTTCCAATAAAGTCTAATAGAGTGCTTGACGGGTGCATTAATAATGACCCCTTGAACCGTCTGAGTTAATACTGACGATCAAGCAAATTTTCAGCCAGTTCCAACAAACACGATGTGTACGGGCAGTCTGGCAATTGTTGGGCTGCATGTATGGCGCGCTTTGCTTCCTTTGCTGCTGCACTGCGTGCAGAATCCAGTGCGCCTGTGGACATCACGATAGCAACCACATCGTCAATCATGGCAACATTGCCAGTTTCGATGGCTTTCTTGATCAGCGCATGTTGTGCTGCGTTGCCTTGCCGCATGGCAGAAATCAAGGGTAAAGTTATTTTTCCTTCACGCAGATCACAGCCCAGATTTTTGCCCGTAAGGGCAGTATCGCCTGTGTAATCCAGCAAATCGTCAATGACTTGAAAAGCGGTGCCCAAGGCCTGTCCATACTGAGCACATGCAGCTTCAATGTCAGGTGAGGCGTTCGCCAGAATGGCCCCCACTTGAGCACTGGCTTCAAACAGTTTGGCAGTTTTAGAGCGAATCACTTGCAAGTAGCCTGCCTCATCAAGTGCTGCGTTGTGCATGTTCATTAACTGTATCACTTCGCCCTCAGCAATCACGTTGGTGGCATCGGCCAGAACATTCATGATGGGCATGCTTTGCACATCAACCATCATTTGAAAAGCGCGTGAATACAAAAAATCACCCACCAACACGCTGGTTGGTTTACCAAATGTCTCATTGGCTGTAGCGTGGCCTCTACGCAGAACGGCATCATCTACCACGTCATCGTGCAGCAAAGTGGCTGTGTGAATGAATTCAACCACGGCTGCCATATTGAAACGTTGTACACCCTTGTAATTTAGCGCACCACATACCAGCAAAAGCAAAGCAGGGCGCAAACGCTTGCCACCTGCACACATCACGTAGCGAGACACCTGACCTACCAAAGCCACATCGGAACTTAACCTGTGGGCAATGACCTCATTGACCTTGTGCATATCCGCTGAAATAATGTGGAGGCAACTGGAATGTAGTGTGTGCGTGATTTGCAAGACGGGAACTCGGTTGGTTGTGTGAATTGTAAGAATCTCAGGCCTCTTCAACTGTAGGAACAGGTTCTTGAAATGTCAGCGTCTTAAAAATTTGATCGTGAATGCTATCCAACCAATAGCTACAAACGCAGACTGGACGGGCGCTAGAGGGTGTTTTAACGCTCAAAAATACTGCTTGGCAAAGTTAGCAGCAGCAAGAGCCATCACAGCAGCAAGCATCCAGCCCACCTTGTCAAGTTTTGCTTCCATTAACGCAAACTTTAAATCAAAGTGTTCTCGCGTTACAAGCTGGGACTGTGCGTCCGAAAGTACACGCACCACTGTCTCGGATTGTTTTTCGTCAAAGCCAGCATCACGTAAACGGCGAGTGGCTTCCAGTGTGTCAAAAGTGATGGTAGTCATGGCAACAGTTTACACCACCGTTCGAGTTTGACGGGTACAAAAAGGTTTTTTACACCCCTTAAACGATAGCAACAAACGCAGACTGGTTATGCGCTAGAGGGGGTTTTATCGTTTTTTATCGTTCCCACGCTCCTGCGTGGGAACGTTCTGTACGTTTGGTGAGACAGTGGGCGCAGGAGCGCTCGGGGGCTGCGTTCCCACGCAAGAGCGTGGGAACGATAAAACAATAAGTTTTGCATTTGGCCGTCAGATTTGGGCGCACTGCAGCGTTACAAATTCTGATGGCCAAAATTTATTCTAATGCCCATCCATCACCCTCAATAGCGCCGTTTCTGTTTCAGTTCGGCATACAAATCGCTGTATATTTTGTAGCGGTTGGCGCTTATTCCATCAGGGCTGTCGCCTGATTGGATGATTGCCCTTACACCACAGCCTGGCTCGTGCAAATGGCTACAGTTGTAAAACTTGCACTGGGTTGCGTGGCGCTGGATGTCTGGCATGTAGCCTGCCAGTTGCGCCGGATCCATGTGGTTTAAGCCAAATTCCTGAAAACCTGGAGAATCAATCAGTGCCGTGGTTTTTGCGGCATCCACCCAATACCATGTGGTGCTGGTGGTGGTGTGTTTGCCTGAACGAAGTGCCAAAGACAACTGCCCTGTTGTCACCATACCCCCTGGTATCAAACAATTGATCAGCGTGCTTTTACCCGCACCAGAGGGACCTAGCACCAGCGTTGTCTTGCCTGTCAAACGTTGCATCAGTGCCTGCCTGTCAGTATCGCTGTTGTAGGTCAATGCCAAAGGTAAAACGTCATAACCCATCTGGCGATAGGGTTGCAGCCAGTCCCAGGCGTTGGCAAAAGGCAGAGTCAGGTCACTTTTATTGAGCGCAATGATGGGGGTGATGCGCTGTTCTTCGGCAGCAATCAGCGCACGTGAGAGTTGGTCGCTGGAAAACTCGGGTTCTGCTGCCAACACCACCAACACATGATCCAGATTGGCGGCAAATGATTTGGTGCGAACCTCATCCTGGCGGTAAAACAAATTGCGCCTTGGCTCAATTTGTTCAATCGTGCCTTCATCTTGCGAAGCCTGCCACAGCACCCTGTCTCCTACTACGGCCTGACTTTTTTTGCTGCGCGAGTGGCAAATGAGCCGATCGCCGGACTCTTTTTCAACCCAAAAGTGCCGACCATGGTTGGCCACAATCAGACCGGTGTGCAGTTGTGCCATCAAATCAGATGGCGTTGATTTACTATTATTTCAATAGCTAACAACACACGTCCCATAAGGGTTATCGGCATATTTCTTATCTTTTTATGAGGTCACGGCGGGCATCATCCTGGCCAGCCTTTCCGATGCACCCGGATGAGAATAATAAAACGCCACATACACGGGGTCAGGGGTCAGCGTCGAGGCATTGTCTTCATACAGCTTAAGTAAGGCAGCAGCCAAATCATGCCCACTGGTTTGTCGCACGGCATAGGCATCGGCTTCAAATTCGTGCCGTCGTGACACTTTTGCAAACAAAGGCGAAATGAATAAAACAGGCACCGGCAGCGTGAGCATAAAGAGCAAAAGCGCCATGGCATCATGAGGCACGGTCATGTTGATGTGAACCCCCAAACCTGTGTAAAACCAGGATTGTCCCGCCAACCCACCCAACAGTGCAAAGCCTGCCAGGCTCATGGCAAACATCAAGACGATACGTTTCATGATGTGCCGGTGTTTGAAATGACCCAGTTCGTGCGCCAGCACGGCATCCACCTCTGGCGGGCTTAATTTACAGAGCAAGGTGTCAAAAAACACCACGCGCTTGGCAGAACCAAAACCTGTGAAATAGGCGTTGGCGTGGGCACTGCGCTTGCTGCCGTCCATGACAAACAAGCCCTTGGCAGAAAAGCCGCAACGCTGCATCAGCGCCGTCACGCGGGTTTTCAGGGTTTCGTCCTCCAAGGGCAAAAATTTGTTAAACAAAGGCGCAATCCAGATGGGATAAATGACCAGCAGCAACAGGTTAAAACCCATCCAGACACCCCATGCCCACAGCCACCACACCTCCCCAATCGTCCCCATCATCCACAAAATCAACGCGGCAATAGGCAGACCGATCAACGCACCGATCAGACTTGACTTGAGCAAATCTGCCACCAGAAGCCGCCATGTCATGGTGTTAAACCCAAAGCGCTCTTCAATCACAAAAGTTTGGTAGAGCGACAGAGGCAAGTCAATCACCCCATTGATCAGCACAAACCCACCCAAAAGGGCAAGCTGTTGAACCATGCCATTGCCCAACCACTGCACCAGCCAGGTATTCAAGGCAGACAAGCCACCCAGCAAAGTCCAACCCAGCAGCACCAGTGTGCCCAACACCATTTCCAACTGGCCAAAGCGAACTTTGACCACGGTGTAATCAGCAGCCTTGTGGTGGGCTGCCAGGGTGATGGTTTGAGCAAAGGCGGCGGGCACTTGGTTGCGGTGTTGCGTCACATGCCGGATTTGCCGAAAACTGAGCCAAAATTTGAGCAGCAGGCCGAGCAGCAAAGCGACCACAAAGCCCGTGGTGAGCAGGAAGGATGGATAAAGAAGGGGGTCATTCATAACGCTGAAGTTTAGGTGATAAAGATGTGCTCAGCCAATAGTGGATGCAAGATGGAACCACAACACAGAAACTTTTCGATCTGTGCTGTACCCAGCCTGGGGTGCGTTTCAAAGTGATGTGGTGTAACAAAAAACCAAAATCCCCCTAACCCCTTTTACAAAAAAAGGGGGGGATAAGAACCGTATGCGCCAACTCATATTCCATAGGGCAATCACACCACTATCCCTTTGTTTTTCGTGAATGTTTCGTGTGGACGATCAAACAATCGGTTAAATTCCGAACGCAATTTTTCTATTTCGATGGGCTTGGAAACAAAGCCATCGGCACCAGCCTGTTGGTACTTGAATTGGTCAATACGATCGGCATGGGCTGTCACCATGATGATGGGCAGGTGTCCGCCTTGTGTCTTTTCTTGAGCGCGAATGGTTTTCAGAGCTTCAAAACCATCCATATTGGGCATCAGTACATCCATTAAGACCACGTCAAACGGATGTTTTGACAAGCATGTCAATGCAGCGACACCATCGCCTACGGCCACCCCTGTATACCCAAAAATTGTCAGCAGCCCTATCAGCACACGCCGATTGACGGGATTGTCGTCAGCCACCAGTACATGCAGTCGGGCAAGTTTCATCTAGTCAGCCTCCAGTTAGCCATCCAGAGTTCACCTCTCATGGCGATACCCATTCTTCCCTTTGCAAAATGCAATCTATGGTTTTCAAAAAGTGCCGAATATCGAGCGGCTTGGTCAGGTAATCGGTGAAACCCGCTGCCATGCTGCGGTCAATATCTTGCCGCATGGCATTGGCGGTAATGGCGATAACGGGAATGGCCTTGAGGTGAGGGTCTGCCTTGAACATCTGTAAAACTTCATAGCCATCCATGATGGGCATGTTGATGTCGAGCAAAATAAGGTCGGGCAGGTGCGCGCTTGCCAACGCCATGCCCAGTTGGGGTGTGAGGGCGGCGATCAGATGAATATGCTCGTGTCCGATCAGCATGTGTTCTACCAGCTTCAGATTGGTCGGGTTATCGTCAATGCACAGCACCAGGTATTGCTGCTTACTGTCAGCAGGGGTATGTCGCACGTCATCGACCGTTGTTGGCATCGCCTCGCTGTCGGCATCTGCATTTTGCAAAGCGATCCAGAATGTCGCACCGCCGCCGTCTGTATTCTCAAACCCGATGGCACCTTTCATGGCCTCCATCAACTTTTGGGAAATGGTCAGCCCAATGCCGGCACCTTCAATCCCACTGTGTTCGCCGACCAATCTGCTAAAAGGTTGAAAAAGGTTGGCAACTTTCTCGGGTGCAACGCCTGGGCCATGGTCTGCCACACAGATACGCAGCATTTGACCGGATGCTGACTGCACGCCCAGATGGATAACGCCACCAGGGTTGTTGTATTTGACCGCATTGGAGAGCAGGTTCAGCAGTACCTGTTTGAGGCGAACGTGGTCAGCTCGCACCGCCTGGCCGACCACGGCATCTTGCGTCAGCGTGATCTGCCTTGCCTGAGCCAAAGGCCGTATGAGGTCAACACACTCTTTGAAAAGGCAGGCCAGGCCAACAGGTTCAAGGAAAAGTTCACTACGGCCAGACTCTATCCTGGCCAGATCAAGCACTTCGTTGATAAGGACAAGCAGGTGGCGGCTGGCCGTCATGATTTCATGCACGTAGTCAAGCTGTTCCGAGTTGAGCTTGCTGTCATATTCAAGCATCTGACCAAAGCCCATGATGGCGTTCATCGGTGTCCGCAATTCATGGCTCATGTTGGACAAAAATTCAGACTTGGCGCGGTTGGCTGATTCTGCGACTTCTTTGGCAATGTTGAGTTCTTGTGTTCTTGTATCAACTTGTTGCTCCAGATGGTCGCGGTGCTGCACCAGTTCGAGTTGTGCGTCCGTCAATTCAACAAGGTGCGCCTTGAGCGTTTGCGATGCAGCAAGACGCTCAGTGATATCACTCAACGCAACGGCGATATACCGCCCAGGGCTTGTCTCGACAACACTCAGATTGATTTCCACCGCACACTCACTGCCATCTTTGCGTCGCACGGCAACCTCGCGATCCTTCACCATGATTCGCTGGGCTGGATCGGCAACAAACTGGTCTCGTAGCGCCGGATGGTAAGCACGAACCCGTTCCGGCACCAGGGTATCGATGGACGATCCGACAAGACACTCTACAGAGTAGCCCAGAAGTCTTTCGGCCTGTTGGTTGGCCATGACGATCAAGCCCTGCGGGTTGCTGATCAGCAGGGCATCGGGGCTGGTTTTGAAAATGGATTTCAGCAGTGCTTCGCTATGGGTACGCTCACTCTCAGCCCATTGACTGGCCTGACGTTCGTGTTGCAAATCCTTTTCTGCATTGCTCCGGTGCCGCTGATGCCAACGCAGACTCAACAAGCTACCGAGGGCAATGACACCGAACAACACTAAGATGACCTGAAATTCCTTGTTCCAGTGACCATAGATCATGGAAGTTTGACGGGAAATCGACACCACCAATGGCTTATCCAGGCTCAAGTCATCAGGCCTGATATTTTGAAAGACAAGCAAGCGAAGATCGCCCGTGAGTGTGGATACACCCGTAAAAACGCTTTGAGCCTGACCGCTTTTTTGATGGCGAGTGAATAGACTGTTGGGCGCTGATTGATCCCTGCCCATGAATTCTTTCTGCTCTGGCATCATCATCAGAATCTTGCCATCGCTGTGGGTGATGATGCTGCGCATGTCTGAATCTGCAAGGATGGACTCCAGCAGCGTCCCGAAGTATTCGGAAGACACCCTAGCGACGATCACACCGGCAAAACTCCCGTCAGGCTTTGCCATGGCATGCAACAACACCAATGCAACATCGCCAGTCTTTGATGTGAAAGGGGGCATGATGTAAAGGATTTTTGGATCGTGATGACTGCGCGTTGCCTGGAACCAGGGCATGGTTGAGAAATTTTGCCCAAGCAACTCGGGCTGATTTGAAAAAGAAGTCCGTCCATGGGCATCAAGAACCAAAAGGGTTCGCACACCGATGAGCGTTTCGGAGATGTGCTGCAAATGATGGTTGACCTGTTGAACGGCATCGGGTTGGCGCTGCCATTGCGGTAGGTCTTTAGACAAACTCTGTAGTGACTTGTTGACCAGTCGAATCAGGGACGTCATATTTTTTTCAAGCACCAACGCACGGCTGGTCAAGCGCTCCAGCGCCAAAGCATGGGTATCGTCAAAATCAGTGTACAAGCTATAGCCAAAGGCGCCCCCCAAAGCCAACAGAGATGCAAAGAGCAAAAGCCATTCGTTAATAACTCTTGGCATGACACCAACCTTTGGAGAAGGGGTCACAATGGCCATGGATTTTGAAAACTTGGGATGGCTGAAATTTTGATGCAGGGGAAATTTGTGAACTTGCTGCGAATACCTTGCCCGTGGTTTTCGCGCCGATACGGGTGTAACCCGTCTGCTTTGGTCTTGCACATCGTCTGTTGCCCATGTTGATCGTTGTGAGCGACGGTGGCATTCACGCACGACCACATTCGAGTGAATGGGGATGGTTGGCAGTGTACGCCTATTGGCCACTCAATGCTGGCCTATTATTTTTATGGGGTGCGTTTCAAAGTGATGTGACTTTGCTTGGGTGCGACATCCAAATCCCCCCTAACCCATCTTTTTCAAAGGGGGGAATGAGAACGGTTAGCCTGTTAGCCTATTTGGGCAAAGCGCTGTATTTGTCCCCCCTTTGAAAAAGGGGGGTTAGGGGGGATTTGGATTTTGTATTGCATCACATCACTTTGAAACGCACCCATTTTTATGTACGATGCTTCTTAATTTGTAGCTACGAACTCAATCCTGGTAAGCGTTAGATGCCAATTTCTTATATATGGCGTGCCTGTTCGGAACGTCATTCGTGACAGTTCAGGCCTTGTTC
>CAIYWD010000010.1 GCA_903929815.1 uncultured beta proteobacterium | reverse complement strand
GTCATATTGGTTCGGGATGTCGTTCAATGCCCTGTCAGTGGCTCCATTACGCCGGTCATGAAATGGCCCGATTACGGCGGTCACGGAATGGCTCATATATGCCGGTCACGGAATGGCCCGATTAAGGCGGTCAGTGACACCTAGTCTTGAGCTTGCTGATCGTTTTGGCACTGGTCACACTGTTGATTAACGTCAACCGTAGCAACAGTGATCTCACATCATCCGGTCGTATGCTTGAAAACGGTCGGTTTGCCATGCAAATTCTTGAAAACGACATCCAGCATGCAGGTTACTGGGGTGGGTATGTGCCCGCCTTTGATGATTTGACTACGGTGGGCGCGCCCAGCGATGTGCCCACTGACGTGCCTGATCCCTGTCTGGATTACAGTGCTTTAACCACAGCGGAGATGGCCAATCTGATCGGCGTGGCTGTGCAAAGTTACGAAATACCTGCAACAGTGCCATCACCAACTTTGTCAGTCTGCGCGAGCCTTGTGGTCAGTCCCAAATCCAACACAGATGTGCTGTTTGTTCGGCACACCGAGACATGCACTGCGGGTTCTGCCGATTGCATGCCCCTTGATCAGGGCAATCTTTACTTTCAGTTGGAAAGTTGTGGCGATGCAGTTCCCAGTCCTGCTTACGCCATGAGTCCGTATGCTTCGGCCACGGTCGGTACGGATTTTCCACGTCAGGCCAGATCAGCTTCAGCTCCATCTCCAGCTTGCACTTCGGCAGCGCTTCGCAAATTTGACTCCAGCCTCTACTACATCCGAAATTTTGCGGATACGGCGGGTGATGGAATTCCTACCTTGGTGCGTTCACAGTTGGGCGTGAGCAGCGGAACGCTTGCACACCAAGTAGCGCAGCCCTTGATTGAAGGTGTTGAAGGATTCCGTGTTGAATTTGGAATTGACAACGTCAGTCGCTCAGGTGCTCCAGCGATGCCCGCCAGCGCAATTGCCTGGGCTGCCAGCCATCCGACTGAACCCACCAACCGTGGGGATGGCGTTCCTGACGGCAGCTTCATTCGATGCACCACAGCCTTGCCATGCACTGCCGCGCAGTTGATGCACGTGGTCGCTGTCAAACTTTACATCCTGGTACGCAGTGAAAATGCGACACCCGGCTACACAGACACTAAAACTTACCAGTTGGGAAGCACCACATTAGGCCCATTTGGTGATGGGTTCAAGCGCCATTTGTTTAGTCAAACCTTGCGCTTGACCAATGTTGCCGCACGAAGGGAAACGCCATGAAACTGAGTCACCGTGTTTACCTTATACCAAGTAGCCGTTCGCAAAGCGGCGCGACTTTGATTGTCGGAATGATCATGCTGACGGTGATCACCTTGCTGGTGGTCAACGCTTTTATCCTTGGCTCATCCAACATCAAATCTGTGGGAAACATGCAAGTTCGGCAAGAAGTCATCGCTGCGGCAAATGCGGTTGTGGAACAGAAAATCAGTTCAGCGTTTACCAACAACCCTACAGCAGCGGCCGAATCCATCAACGTTGATCTGAATAAAGACTTAACGACGGATTATGTGGTGGCGATAGCTGTGCCCACCTGTGTTCGTCGCATCCGGGTCGATCCTCCTGCGGGTACAGAAAGTGGAGTCGAAACCGTGACCAGTGGTGTCGCCCTGACAGATCCCACCTGGAACACCGATTGGGATATTGCTGCCACTGTGACGGATACGGCCAGTGGTGCGCAGGTTCTTGTTCACGAAGGTGTGCGTGTCAGACTTTCCAATTCGCAGAAGAGTTTGGTCTGTCCATAGGGATGTGTGGTCAGTTATGAATTGTTATCCATCAATTGGGAGGTATTTATCATGAAAAAATGTTTACAAATCCTGCTTGTCGTTTTCATTCTGCTGGTGCATTTACCATCCAGAGGTGAAGACATCGACTTGTTTGTGGGAGCGCCCGCCACCACGACCAATGCACCCAATGTGCTGATCATTCTCGACAACACCGCTAACTGGAATCAGGCATTTACCAATGAAAAAGCGGCATTGGTATCCCTTTTTGGTGGGTTACCTGTGGACAAGTTCCGTGTAGGTCTGATGCTGTTTACGGAAACAGGGGGGTGGCAATTCCAACACCGACGGTGCTTATGTTCGTGCAGCCATACGTGCAATGAACAGCACTAACAAGCCACTTTACGCATCACTTATCAATAGCTTTGACATACTTGGCGATAAATCCAATGGCGGCAAAATTGCGAAGTCAATGGAAGAGGCATATCTTTATTTCTCTGCCGCAACCCCGCACGCTGGCAACGGAAAAGTCAAAACGGATTACACCGGCAACAATGACGGCAGCACGCAAGACCTGGCAGTACATGCCGTGGCGGGCAACGCCCTGGCGTCCAAATCAGCAACCACTTATCTCACCCCTGTCGCTTCAGGTTGTGCCAAAAATTACATCATTTACATCAGCAATGGTGCGGCGCAAGACAACAACAGTGACATTACGCAAGCTACGAGTGCCTTGACGACTGCAGGCGGCAGCACCACTCTGATTCCTTTGAATCCTAGCGGGTCGCAGGACAATGTTGCCGATGAATGGGCCAGGTTCATGAAACAAAGTAGTTTGGGCATTTCTGTTTATACCGTTGATGTTGATAAGGTGACAACAGGGCAAGGACCTGGCTGGACGGCACTTTTGGAAAGCATAGCATCGGTCAGTTCGGGTAAATATTTTTCTGTCAGCAGCAACGGTAGCGAGATTGTCGATGCGCTCAATGGCATTTTTTCTGAAATCCAGTCGGTGAACAGCGTGTTTGCCTCCGTCAGTTTGCCCATCAGTGTCAATACCCAAGGCACTTACCTTAACCAAGTCTATATCGGCATGTTCAGACCCGATCAGGATGCAGCCCCACGCTGGGCGGGCAACATCAAGCAATACAAGGTAGGGTACACCAGTCAAAGTTTTGGCTTGCAAGACGCTGACAATCACAGCGCCATTAATAATCAAACCGGATTTGTTTCTGAATGCGCACGCAGCTTTTGGACACCCTCTTCGGTCAATACCGCCTGGGTTTCCAGACCGCAAGGGGATTGCCTGACGGTAGCCAATTCAAAAAGCTCGGACTATCCTGACGGCAATGTGGTTGAAAAAGGGGCACAAGCCTACCAACTCAGGGCATCGGATACACGCACCGTTAATACTTGCAGTTCGTCTGCTTGCACCGGATTAACCAATTTTGACAGCGACTACGTGACAGCGACCATGCTAGGTGTTATATCAGACGACACGCGAAGGTATCTGATTGACTGGGCGGTAGGTAAAGATGTTCGCGACGAAGATCACGACGGTGTCACCACAGCAGAGCGACGTTTGTCCATTCATGGCGATGTCATTCATTCGCGTCCTGTCGCCATCAATTTTGGCAGTGCGTCTTCGCCGCAGGTGGTCGTGTTTTACGGGGGCAACGATGGTTTATTGCGTTCTGTCAATGGTAATCGTACCGCAGCCATTGGCTCCATCCCGGCAGGTGGCGAACTATGGTCATTCATCCCGCCTGAGTTCTACACAAAGATCAAACGCCTTGTATGGAATCAACCTCAAATCAGCTTTCCCAACAGTACCGCACATGATCCTCTGCCCAAGCCTTACGGGGTTGACGGGCCTGTGACTGCTTTTGATGGCGATATCGCAGGAGCCAACAAAAAGATCATCTACGCCACCATGCGGCGTGGTGGCCGATCGGTTTATGCGTTTGATGTGACCAACTCCATCAGCAGCCCAGGCAACCCTTCACTGAAGTGGAAGATAGGCTGCCCCAACGCAGGCAATGACACGGGTTGCACGACAGATATGAGTGGTGTGGGGCAAACCTGGTCATCGCTCAAATCCTTATCGGTGGTCAACTATTCTTCTGGCGCGCCGCTGATGATTTTTGGGGGTGGCTATGACACTTGCGAGGATATCGATAACGGCACGGCCAACAACACCTGTACATCAACCTCCAAGGGACATTACGTCTATGTGATTGATGCCAACACAGGTGTCTTGGTGCGGGCTTTTGATACTGGCGGTTATCGGGGTGTGGTGGCAGATGCCACTATCGTACTGGATACCAACGGCAAGGCCATCTACGCCTACACGGCAGATTTGGGCGGCAATGTGTATCGAATCAGCTTTGGCGGTACAACATCTGCCGACTGGACCATGACCAAAATTGCAGCCTTGGGTTGCAATGATCCAACGGCTGCGTGTTCTGCTAACCGCAAATTCATGTACGCCCCCAGTGTGGTAGCGACCGGTGGTAACTATGTCATCCTGCTGGGTTCTGGGGATCGCGAAAAACCCCTGACCTATTACACGGCGACCAATGCTGTTGTCAACCATTTTTTCATGTTTACTGACAAGCCCACTGTAGCTGCCACGACTTGGCCAGGCAATGCCGATGGGTGCGGTTCAACCATCATCTGCAAGGCATCATTGTTTGGTATTGCGCAAAGCAGCACAGACCCCACTGCGACAGAACTGGCCGGGATTGCGGCCAAAAAGGGCTGGTATCTGAATTTGAGTTCTACTGAGCAGGTGGTGACATCTGCAGTGACAGTTTTTGGAGTTGTGACGTTCAGTACACACCAACCTGCTGTCGTCGCTACTGATTCCTGTAGCTCTAATTTGGGTAACACGCGGGTGTACAACATTGCCTATACCGATGCAAAATCTGCAAACAGTAGCAACGCCCGTTATCTGGATGTCATAGGGGATGGTTTGCCACCTTCACCCATCGTTACCAACATTATTCTGGATTCGAGTGATGGAGGTCGGCAAGTCGTGGCGTGTTTCGGCTGTGGAGAAGTTCCTATTGATCCTGTTGAGAAAACTGGTAGCGCCTCAGTCGCGCCACCTAAAGGGCGGCTGTATTGGTATATCCAAAAGTAAGGCCATATATGGATGCGCCTGAAATCTGTTCTTGGGGTATGCAACGTCATGCACTGAAAAAGGTGACGCACGGCTTCACTCTGATTGAATTGATGGTCGCCATTTCGATCATTGCCATTTTGGCTGCCGTAGCAGTCCCTTCTTTTAATGACGTGATCCTAGGCAGCCGGTTGACCGGAGTGGCCAACAGTTTTGTAGCCAGCGCCCAATTGGCACGCAGCGAAGCCATCAAGCGCAATGCAACAGTCGCGCTCTGCATGGCAGCTACTGCATCTTCAACCTCATGCACCACCACGGGCAATTGGGAGCAGGGGTGGATTGTTCTGAGTGGTACCACTGTATTGCATCGTCAGCAGGCTTTGCCTTCGGGTTACCAATTGACCAGCGGTACCAAGCGCATTGATTTTCAGACGATAGGAGCAGGCGCAACACCCGCCACTCTGACATTGTGCCGTGCAACTCCATCGCCAGGAGGACAAGAGCGCAATATCAGAGTCATTGCTACGGGACGTACGTCCATCAGCACAACCAGAGTGGGTACATGTAGCTAAGGATATGGTCATAATAAGTTTCCTACCTCACAATTTCAAAAAACATAGCGAACTATGCAATACCAGAGCGGGTTAGAACCGAATTTGGTACATTTTTTGACATAGGAAACTTTCCGTTAATCGCTTATTGACCATATCCTAAGTGGGAAGCCCAAATGTCTTTTGAACCACACCATTATTTCCGTTCTAGCTGGGGCAAAAAATGTTATTCAGCCATTACTGGCGCTGGGTGAACCCTCATCGGTGCGACCTTAAATCGCTGCTCTGCCTGCCACACATCATAGGCACTCTGCTCTGCAAGCCATACACAGGCATCGCCACCACGCTCTACGCCTAGCCATGCCTCGATGCGCAATGCCATACTTGGTGAAATAGCTGAACGGCCATTGAGTACGCGTGACAACGCAACACGAGACACGCCCAGTTGCTCAGCAGCTTGAGTAACACCTAGCCCTAATGCTGGTAGTACGTCATCACGCAGTGCCCAGCCAGGGTGAGGTGGATTAAACATGCGGGTCATTAACTTCGGTATGAATGGCTGAAAAAAAAAAGCCCCGCAAAGCTAATACTTTGCGGGGCTTGGTCAATATGACGCTGCTTGCACTTGTGACATAACAGACGCCAAAAACCGTTTGGGGTTTACATGCCCATTCCGCCCATACCACCCATGTCACCACCGCCCATACCGCCACCCATGCCGGCTGCGGGTTCTTCCTTGGGAGACTCAGCTACCATGCATTCGGTGGTAAGCATCAAGGAAGCCACAGAGGCTGCATTTTGCAATGCGGTGCGGGTGACCTTGGTGGGGTCCAAAATACCCATTTCGATCAAATCGCCATAAGTGTCATTGGCAGCGTTAAAGCCATAGTTGCCTGTGCCGGCCAAGACTGCATTGACCACAACAGAGGCTTCTCCGCCTGCGTTGTAAACAATTTCACGCAAGGGAGCTTCGATGGCTTTGAGCACCAGTTTGATACCGGCATCTTGATCAGCGTTGTCACCCTTGATAGTGCCAGCAGATTGTTTGGCACGCAACAGAGCCACACCACCACCAGCCACAATGCCTTCTTCCACGGCAGCGCGGGTAGCGTGAAGGGCATCTTCAACGCGGGCTTTCTTTTCTTTCATTTCAGTTTCAGTGGCAGCACCGACCTTGATCACAGCTACACCGCCTGCCAGTTTAGCTACACGCTCCTGGAGTTTTTCACGGTCATAGTCGCTGGTGGCTTCTTCGATTTGCACGCGAACTTGCTTGACGCGAGCTTCAATGTCAGCCGCTGCACCTGCACCGTCAATGATAGTGGTGTTTTCTTTGCCTACTTCAATGCGCTTGGCAGAACCAAGGTCAGCCAAAGATACTTTTTCAAGGGTCAGGCCAACTTCTTCAGCAATGACTTTTCCGCCTGTCAAAATGGCAATATCTTCAAGCATAGCCTTGCGACGGTCGCCAAAACCAGGAGCTTTGACAGCGACCACTTTCAAAATACCACGAATGGTGTTCACCACCAAAGTAGCCAGTGCTTCGCCTTCAACATCTTCAGCAATGATCAACAGGGGACGACCTGCTTTGGCCACTTGCTCCAGTGTGGGAAGCAGGTCGCGGATGTTGCTGATTTTCTTGTCAAACAGAAGCACATAAGGGTTGTCCAACAAAGCGGCTTGCTTTTCAGCATTGTTGATAAAGTAGGGCGACAGGTAGCCACGGTCAAATTGCATACCTTCAACCACGTCAAGTTCGCTGTCGAGCGATTTGCCGTCTTCTACAGTAATCACGCCTTCCTTGCCAACTTTATCCATGGCATCGGCAATGATTTTGCCAATGGCTTCATCGGCATTGGCAGAAATAGAGCCAACTTGCGCAATTTCTTTGGAGGTTGTGGTGGCTTTGGAGGCCTTCTTCAGTTCGACGACCAAAGCACTCACGGCTTTGTCGATACCGCGTTTCAGATCCATTGGGTTCATGCCAGCGGCTACATACTTCATGCCTTCGCGAACGATGGCTTGAGCAAGCACGGTGGCGGTGGTGGTGCCATCGCCTGCCACATCAGAAGTCTTGGAAGCCACTTCCTTGACCATCTGCGCACCCATGTTTTGCAGTTTGTCTTTAAGTTCGATTTCCTTGGCCACGGAAACACCGTCTTTAGTCACGGTAGGAGCACCGAAAGAACGCTCCAACACCACATTACGGCCTTTGGGGCCCAGGGTGACTTTGACCGCGTTGGCCAAAATGTTCACACCTTCAACCATGCGTGCGCGGGCTTCGCCGCCGAAAATTACGTCTTTTGCTGCCATGTTAGGCTCCTAAAAAAGTTTAAGTGAAATTGAACACCATAGCGCATGGATACTGCGCAATAGGCTATTAAATTGAAATTGATTAGATTACTTTTCAACGACTGCGAAAAGATCATCTTCTTTCATGACCAGCAGCTCGTCACCATCAACTTTGACGGTTTGGCCGCTGTACTTGCCAAACAACACACGATCGCCGACCTTGACGCTCATTGTGCCGAGTTCGCCTTTGTCGTTCTTTTTGCCAGGGCCAACAGCCAATACTTCGCCTTGATCAGGCTTTTCAGCAGCGCTGTCTGGAATGACAATGCCGGAGGCAGTTTTGGTTTCATTCTCAACACGTTTAACAATCACACGATCGTGCAAGGGACGAAGTTTCATAAGGGTCTCCTAAAATTTTGAAACAAGAGTTAAAACTCACCACACCAACAAAGTAAGTTGGCTGTTGTGAACTTGAAGCAATGAGGCGGACTGTCTGTCTTGGCACTCACTACTTGCGAGTGCTAATGATAAGGACGTTTTAACAATTTTCAAGGGCACGCCATGAATTTTTGCTAAACATTCAGCCAAGGCACTTGAATGGGATTTTGTTATGCTGTCATAGGTATCGTACAGAGTTCGTCCCAAAAGAGCTGCTTGTCAAGAATTCCTAATGCAACAGGTCGAACTTTTTTTGTAGTGAAATGAGTCTGTATGAAGTTATGTATCACCCAAAGAACGTCCGATTGAAATTGAAATTGATATGAAAATTGCTGTCATTGGTGCAGGTTGGGCAGGTCTGGCAGCAGCCGTTGTTGCCCTGAAAAATGGCCATACCGCTCTACTTTTTGAAGCATCTCACGCCGTGGGGGGACGCGCAAGATCATTAAAAGGCGAGGAACATCAGTTCTCACTTGACAATGGTCAGCATATTTTGCTGGGTGCTTACACCCAGACTCTTGCGATGATGGGGCAAGTCGGCGTTGATACTGAACAAGCTATGCTCAGTATGACTATGCGTATGCAGTTTCCCGATGGTCATGGTCTGTGCTTGCCTACATGGCCCATGCCGTTTAGCCTGCTGTGGGCGGGTGTGATGGCACGCGGCTGGTCAATGGCTGATAAGTTATCTGTTTTACGTACCATGACAGCTTGGCAATGGCAGGGTTTTGCTTGCGATGATCATGTGTCAGTGGCAGAGGTGTGCCAGAGCTTGACCCCCAAAATTCGCGCCGACCTCATGGAACCTTTGTGCGTCTCTGCACTCAACACGCCCATCGATCGCGCTAGCGGCCAGGTTTTTCTGCGGGTGTTGCACGATGCCTTGTTTGGGCAACCGGGATGCTCACGATTGCTGCTACCCCGGATGAATTTGAGTCGTTTGTTTCCAACTCCTGCGCTTCAATGGTTGAAGCAGAACGGTGGCCAATGCCGTTTGGGATCGCGACTTCAATTCCTGCAACAGAACCAACAGAAATGGCGCGTTTTTGACGAAGATTTTGATGCTGTGATCTTGGCCACTTCAGCATCCAATACGGCTAAAACCCTTATGCAGTCTGCGAAGTTTACTACAGAAACACTAGCAAATAAAATGCGATCATGGGCAACTTTGGCAAACACCCTGTCATTTGAAGCCATTGCCACGGTCTATGCCCAGTTTCCCGGTGCCGCTTTGGCACAGCCCATGCTGGCACTTCGCAGTGGAGTCATGGCACCTGCCCAGTTTGTATTTGACAAAGGCCAGTTGGGTGGACCCCAAGGGTTGCTGGCCTTTGTGGTGAGTGCTTGCCAGGGCACACGCGAATCACTTCAAGCCCAAGTGCTCTTACAAGCTCAAACTCAACTTGGGTTGACCCTGCAAGTGGTTCAAACCATCGTTGAAAAACGTGCCACATTTTCCTGCACACCTGGATTGCAACGCCCACCGCAATACATTGCCCCCGGATTGCTGGCCTGCGGTGATTATGTAGAAGGAGATTACCCCGCAACACTGGAAGGTGCTGTGCGCAGTGCCATAACAGCAGTGGCTTGGCTGTCTTAATTCCATTTCTACAGACCTCCCTCAATTGGGTTTGAGTACAAGCCAATTGGAGCATTGGGTGCAATGGTCGTTTATCTCAGATTGGCTCGCCGTTTCCTGGTGTCTTTGAATGGCTAATCAGTCAAATGGGTGATCTTCCCCTGCCAAGAAAACCACGTGAGCTAATCAAACGTAACCCATTGATATTGCAATTCGTCCCGCCTTAAGTGGGAAGCCCTATTTTTTTAACCTGCTCTTCGCCAGATATACTGGATGCAATCTCAATCCGTTCGGTGGGCATATGTTGGCACTTTTAGGGTTTCTGGCAACGGGCGCATTTTTATGTATGGTCTCAGGGCTGTTTTTTTGGCCGCCCTTGTTGCTACTGGGTTATGTGTGCCTGGCGGGCATGGTTTGGATAGGGGTTGTCTATGCTTTTGGGGTGGCCACCGGCAAATTTGACAGCGGTGGTAGAAGCGGCATCCTGCCGCTTGAGTAATCGGCAGGATTACGCTACCCCTTGTTACCCAATTTGCGTGATTCGGCCAAACTGCCCTAACGTAGCGGTTGTTGATTTTGTGTTGTCTGTCAGTAATTTGCCGTCCAGTTCAAATTTTTGAAAGTCATTGCTGATGAGCGACAAATCTTTGAGGGGGTCAAATACGACGCGGTACAGTTCGACCAGCACGGGCGCGTTGGATACTGCGGTGTTGATGCCCTCGAACCGAACAAAGCGTTTGGGCATGGTGGCTGTAAAGAGTCCAATGTCGGTCACTGCGGCGTAAGAGTAGGCGGCCTTGATGGGCGCCGTGAATCCGGTGACCAGTGTGAATGTCAAGGTGTAGTCCGTGCCTGCAACCAGTGTGGCGAGTGTTTCTGCGCTGTCGGTGACGACCACGCTGCTCACTTTTTGATGTTCCAACTGGCATTGGCGGGTGCGTTTCAAAGTGATGTGGTGCAATACAAAAACCAAATCCCCCCTAACCCCCCTTTTTCAAAGGGGGGGGGGACAAATACAGCGCTTTGCCCAAATAGGCTAACCGTTCTCATTCCCCCCTTTGAAAAAGGGGGTTAGGGGCAATG
>CAIYWD010000009.1 GCA_903929815.1 uncultured beta proteobacterium | reverse complement strand
GTAACCGTTTAGACCCCTGGCCCAGATGTCGTCATTCCCGCGAAGGCGGGAATCCAGTGTATTTTGGTCTTCATGGATACACAAAGTCAGTCTGGATTCCCGCCTTCGCGGGAATGACGGTGGCGGGGTCTAAACGGTTACGAAATTCATGTTGCTTTGTCAGGGCTGGAATCTATAACAAGACATAAGGGAGATCATACCGTTGCCCCTTTTGGGCATGGTTGTAAACTGATGGTGATGACGACCCTTACTTTTTTCAATGGATGTTGAATTGGCAGCGTTGGTACATTTTTTTTATGCCATTTTGCCCTATAACCCGCATGGATATTGAATAGTTCGCTATCAAAACAAAAGCGGTTATACACCAAGCGTCACCACACCAGCGCCCGCGCCGCCGCACTGTCTGCTGCCCTTTGTGCAAACTCCGCACGCAAAGCTCTGAGTTTTTCACGCGGGTCTTCTTTGGTGGTGGTTTTGTCCAGCGCCATTTCGGCAATAAAGCGGCTGGGCTGGGCGTTGACCATGTTACGGCCTTGTTTGCGTTTGCGACTCCAACTTACAGCCAGGCTTTGCTTGGCACGGGTGATGCCCACGTACATCAGGCGACGTTCTTCTTCCAGTCGCAGGCTGGCGGTGGCTGCTTGAATCGTGATGTCTTCACCCTCTGATGCGCTGTCTTTGGGTTTGAAGGGCAACATGCCTTCGGTGATGCCCACCAGCATCACATGAGGCCACTCCAGTCCTTTGGCTGCGTGCAGGGTGGAGAGCGTGACCATGTTTTGGTCTTTTTCCCGCTCGCCCAGTGTTGAGATCAGCGAGACGGTTTGTGCCACTTCCAGGAGCGACTTGACCTCGCTGCTGGTGTTCACACCGGCGACATCGTCAATCTGGCCGCCGCAGCGCCCTGACATCCAGTCACAAAAGTCCAGCACATTGCTCCAGCGAGCTGCTGCCAATTTTTCACTGTCTTCACCGTCGTAAAGGTATTTTTCAAATGCAATGTCTTTGAGCCAATCAAGCAGAAAAGTCTTGGCAGCCTCTGCGCCCAGGGTTTGGCGGGCGCGAAATTCAAGGTCATTGATCTCGCGGCCAAATTCATGCAGACTGCCCAGTGCCTTGCCTGAAATGACACTCGATAGGCTGGATGAAAATAAAGCCTCAAACATGCTGACTTTGTAACGATTGGCAAAGTCGCCCAGTTGCGCCAGCGTTTGGTGACCAATGCCACGTTTGGGCGTGGTGACGGCTCGCAAGAAGGCGGGGTCATCATTGTTGTTGATCCACAGTCTGAACCACGCGCACAGGTCTTTGACCTCTGCTCGGTCAAAAAAGCTCGTGCCACCCGACACTTTATAGGGGATTTGTGCTTTGCGCAAGGCTTTCTCAAACGGTTTGGCTTGGTGATTGGCGCGGTACAGCACGGCAAAATCTCGCCATTCCTTGAACTGAAGTCCGCCGCTGGTCGTGCCGCTGGCGCGCAGGCTTTGAATGCGTGCCACGGTACGCTCGGCTTCGTGTTCTTCAGAGTCGGCATCAATGACCCGAACAGGCTCGCCTTCGCCCAAATCGCTCCACAGATTTTTAACAAACAGTTTGGGGTTGGGGCCAATCACGTTGTTGGCTGCTCGCAAAATCGCCGACGTGGAGCGGTAGTTTTGCTCCAGCTTGATGACTTTGAGACTTGAAAAGTCAATGGGCAATTTTTTTAGATTGTCCAGTGTGGCACCACGCCAGCCGTAAATGGACTGATCGTCATCTCCCACTGCCGTAAAACGAGCATCTTTGGGGTCATTGCCGCCGACCAACAGCTTCAACAACTCATATTGCGTGGCGTTGGTGTCCTGGTATTCATCCACCAGAATATGACCCGCCAGCCCTTGCCACTTCTGTCTGACGTGATCGTGATTTTGCAGCAATTTCAGCGGCAAACCCAGCAGATCATCAAAATCAACACTTTGGTACGCAGCCAGACGTTCTTCATAGTGCGCCATCACACGGGCAGCCTGGCGATCGTCGTCTGTGCTGGCTTGAAGGGCAGCGGCAGTTGCATTCAATCCCTGATTTTTCCACAAGCTGATAGTCCATTGCCATTGACGCGCTGTAGCAGCATCCACGCTGCCGCCGGCATCTTTCAAAATACTGGTGACATCGTCGCTGTCCAAAATGGAAAACCGTGATTTCAGGCCAATGGCAGCGCCATCTTCACGCAATATGCGAACGCCCAGTGCATGAAAAGTGCAAATCACAGCATCCTTGACGGCCTTGCCCATCAGCCCACGGGCGCGCTCACGCATCTCGGCGGCTGCTTTGTTGGTGAATGTGATGGCAATGATTCGTTTGGCGCTTAAGCCCGACTGAATCAATCGGCCAATTTTGTGGGTGATAACGCGCGTTTTGCCCGAACCTGCACCGGCTAGCACCAAGCAGGGGCCATGCAGGTAGTTCACGGCCTCTTGCTGTGCCAGGTTTAAATCAGTGTTGGGGGATGTGGACATGAAAATAGTAGGGCTAAGGATATGGTCAATAATAAGTTGTGCATTTGGCTCGTCAGATTTGGGCGCACTGCGTCGTTAACTCTGACGGCCAAATGCACAACTTATTGTTGACCATATCCTAAAGGAAATGGTACGACATGAACCTATATTCCTCAGTTGAATTCACTAAAATAGCAGAAAGGTCAAGCATGATAAGGGATTAGAAAAATCATGGATTTTGAGGTTTGACCATCGGGTGCGTTTCAAAGTGATGTGGCTTTGCTTGGGTGCGACATCCAAATCCCCCCTAACCCCCCTTTTTCAAAGGGGGGAATGAGAACGGTTAGCCTATTTTGGCAAAGCGCTGTATTTGTCCCCCCTTTGAAAAAGGGGGGTTAGGGAGGGATTTGGTTTTTGTATTGCACCACATCACTTTGAAACGCACCCTTGACCATCTCTATGGAGTTGAAACGTGTACATTCGCCAAAGTATTCGTTTAACATGATGCTCGTCTGTTGCGATGTACACCGTCGCACCCGTGACGAACTTTAACCCACCCCACAGGAGTACACCCATGTCCAGTATTGGTTACCACGAACCTATTGACGAATTGTCAGGCGAAACCCGCGATATGCATCGGGCGATTGTTTCACTCATGGAAGAGTTGGAAGCAGTTGATTGGTACAACCAGCGCGCCGATGCCTGTCGCAATTTAGAACTCAAAGCCATTCTTGAACACAATCGTGACGAGGAAAAAGAACATGCGTCGATGGTTTTAGAGTGGATTCGTCGCCACGATCCACGGTTTTCCAAAGAGCTTAAAGACTATTTGTTCACCGACCACCCCATCACTCATTCATGATGCTGATGGATGATCGATGCGAATTGCCTGGTGCGGTTGTCTTTGCCGATACACATTCAGCGATCCATCCAGATGCCAACGGCAATTCGCCCACTCACAGGTTCGCTGCGAAACGAAAAAAAACGTGAGGGTTGTGTGAGCGTACACCACTGGTCACTGCCATCGTTTCCATGAACTTGGGTTATGCCCAATTTGGCCAGTCTTTGACGGGCCAGGCCGGACAGATTGCAAAGCCACTTGCCGTTGGGTTGTAGGCGAAACATCTGATTGGCTTCTTCATGTTGTGTTATGAACGCCAAGCGGACGTTATCTTCCACTTCAAACACTTGCGGCCCAATGCACGGGCCTAGCCAAGCTATTATTTCAGTAGCTACCTGCGCTTTATCCATGCGCCCTAGAGCACAAAATGCCTTGTAAGTTTCTTCCAGAATACCCACACCGCCCTGCCCTGCCAAGCCCATCCAACCCGCGTGGATAGCGGCTACCCCGTCGCCTTTGCTGCTGCACAGCAAGACGGGCAAACAGTCTGCCACCATGACGGTGCAGGCAATGCCCGGCTCATTGGTCATGCAGGCATCGGCTTCGCAGGCGTTGGGTGTGGTGGCATTCACCGTGAGCACTCGTGTGCCATGAACCTGCTTCAAGAAGACCGGCCTTGCGCCTATGGCCTGCTGAAAAATGGCACGGTTGGCCGCAACGTGTGTGGGGTCATCGCCCAGATGGTCGGCCACATTCAGACTGTCATAGGGTGATTTTGAGACGCCACCCACTCGCGTGGTACACACAGCATGAACGCCCGCTGGCACAGGCCATTTTGGTATCAGCCACTCTGCATGGAATTCAGACATGCGTGCCAGGCAGATACACGGCACGCACCTTGTCATAGGCTTGCAGCAGCTTCAGTTGCATGTCGCAGCCTGCAAAATTAGCCCCGGGCGCACTCAATCCCATGAAGCGGTCTTCTTGCATGATGAGTGCATGGGCCTGTGCCAGGGGGCCTGCGCCATACAAGAGCGACAGTGCATCAAGATAGGGGCCGCTGTCTCCCATGTCGGCTAAGTGAATCAGGTTTTGGATGCAGGCATACACCTGACGACGCTGTAGATGGATGTGATCAAAGTTCAAAATCCATTCGCACCCTTCAAGCGTGGCAGCTTCATCCCCCAAAGCCAGCGCCAGCAGGGTTTTGAGTTCACCCACACGCAAATCGCTCCAAAATGACCCTGCATCTGCCGCCAATCCAATCAGTTCTGCCACAGGGCGATGGTCTGCGACGTTGAATTCGTTGAGGGTTTCAAGCACGTCGGCACATTCTTCATCATCCAAATCAGGCAAGTTCAAAATCAATTCACGGATGCCGTGGATGGTCAGTGCGTGGTTTTCAAACTCAAGGTCGTCGATGGGATAAATTTCAGACACACCCGGCACCAGAATGCGGCAGGCATAGACTTCCAATTGCGTGAAATCAGCGATGTAAATGTCGTGACCGTCTTGGTGTATGCGCTGCACACACCAGGCGTTGTCTTCAGCCGTTGTGGTACTAAAGTTCCAATCAACAAACGCATGATCAGGCGCATCGCCAAAAAATTTCCAGTGAATCACTCCACTTGAATCTACAAAATGACTCTCAAGATTGGGTGTGCTGGCGGTTTCTTCCAGATCAAAAGCGGGGGGCGAAAAGCCGAACATGGCATCAAGCGGCCGCCCCTGCATCAGCTCAATCAGCGCACGCTCCAGTGCAATCTCAAAACGCGGATGAGCGCCAAAACAGGCAAAGCAGCCCTGGTCATGGGGGTTGAGCAGGGTCACATTTATGACCGGATATTGGCCACCCAAAGACGCATCTTTGACCAAAATGCCAAAACCAGCTTCGCGCAGCTCCGCAATACCGCGTTCAATGCGGGGGTAACGGGCAATGACTTCCTCGGGCACATCGGGCAGGCAAATGCCCTGGCTAATGATGCGCGCCTTGATGGAACGCTCAAAAATTTCAGACAGGGCTTGCGTTCTGGCTTCAAGCGGCGTGTTGCCAGAGGCCAAGCCGTTGCTGCCGTACAGGCAATCGATCAAATTGACTGGGAAATAAACGGTTTGGCCGTCACGTTCTCGCACGTAGGGTAGAGTGCAGATGCCGCGTGTGTCATTGCCGGCATTAAAGTCAATCAGACACTGTGCATCCACGGTGTTGCTCGGGTTGTAAAACGTTTGCAGCTCAGGGGTTAACAAGTCTGACGGCCAATTGTCACCACCTGTCTTGAACCAGCGTTCCTGGGGGTGATACACAAAAGCGCTTGCCTTCACATGGGGACACAAATCATAGGACTTCCAGAAATAAAGCGTTGATAAACGCTCAATAAACTCGCCCAAGGCACTGGCTAAACAGGCTAAACGTGTAGAACCTTTGCCATTGGCAAACAGCAAAGGGCAATCGCGGTCGCAAATATGCGCTGACCAAATGCCCTCCACGGCATTGAGCCAACTGCGCTCTTCAATGTGAAAGCCCAAATGTTGCAGCCTGCCTTGCAGCGTGCTGATGGTGGACTCTAAGGGGGCATCTTTGCCAAGGATAAAAGTAGTGTGGTGCATGGCGTAAGCATAACAGCTAGACTCAAAAACTGTTGTTGAAACATCAACCAAAGGGTGCGTTTCAAAGTGATGTGGTGACTGCCATGGCTGGTCTAAGTTATAAAAATCATAGCAAACTATGCAAGTGGGGCGTGCGTTAGAGGCCGATTTCTTAATGTAAAATATCGCAAAAAATCATAGCATTGTTGTGGTGAGCGCGGGCAAAATTTTTGTCTCAACCTTGGCATGGGTCAAATCCAGCAGCAGCTTGACTAAGTGACCCAGATCAAAGGGCTTGCCTACATGATCGTTCATTCCTGCGGCCAGGCAGTCTTCGCGGTCACTGGCCATGGCGTTGGCTGTCATGGCGATGATGGGTAACTGGCTGAAACCCAATTCAGCGCGAATGGCTTTGGTGGCCGCAAAGCCATCCATCACCGGCATCTGAATATCCATTAAGACAGCATCAAATGGAATTTTTTCACTGGCTTGCAAAACGGCAGCCACACCCAACATGCCATTTTCGGCCAGTTCTACCCATGCACCTTCCTGGGTCAAAAGCTCTTTGGCAACCTGTTGGTTGATCAAATTGTCTTCAACTACCAGCAAGCGCATGCCTTGTAGTCGTCCGGGCTGATGTTCACCTGTCAGTCGTGGGCGGGTGCGCAGTTCACTGTGATGGGCAAGCGCTGTCGCCACTGCATCGTGCATCATCGCTGTGGTGATGGGCTTGACCAAATAAACATTCAGGCTTGATTGTTCGCTGGCACTGCGCAGCGCTAGCGCGTTGCGGTCATGTGCTGTCACCATCACCATGATGGGCATGCTCGCACCTGCACTGGATATGGTCCGGCGTATGTGGGCAATGGTTTTCCACCCGTCCATGATGGGCATTTCCCAGTCCATAATCACGACTTGATAAGGCGCTTCAGCATTGGCAATGGATTCTTTTACCCTGTCAATCGCCTGTTGTCCACTTGCAGCAGCATCCACCTGCCAACCCAGTGACTGCACCATGTTGCACAGCAGACCGCGCGCAACATGGTTGTCATCCACCAACAAAACCTTCAGCGATTCACTCAGACGGTTGATGTCAGGTTCATGATCGGGTTGGCTGGTACTTTTCAGGGTAATGACAAAATAAAATGTACTTCCCTGACCCAACGTGCTTTCACATTGCAAAGTACCCCCCATGAGCGCTACCAAACGTTTGCAAATGGACAACCCTAAGCCCGTGCCACCAAAACGACGTGTGGTGGAAGCCTCGGCCTGAGAAAAATCCTCAAAAATACTTTTCTGATGTTCCGTGGCGATGCCAATACCGCTGTCACGCACAGAGATGCGCAGTGTGGCATCGTCACCTATTTGATGCACGAGCACCATGTGAATCACCACTGCGCCTAAATGCTTGAATTTAATGGCGTTAGTGCCCAGGTTAATCAGCACTTGCTGCATACGCAAGACATCACCAATCAGGTATTGGGGGATGGCAGGATCAATATCAAAAAGAATATCCACGGGTTTATGACCCAAATTGGCAGCAAAAATGACTGAGATGTCGCGTAAGAGGCGTTCTAGCTTGAAAGGCTGAGGGTCTAACGTCATCTTGCCAGCATCCATCTTGGAAAAATCCAAAATATCATTGAGCAAGCCCAACAGTGAATGGGCTGCGCCTTCGGCTTTGCAGACGTAGTCGAGTTGCCTTGCGTTAAGGTCTGTTCCCTGCAATAGCCTGAGCATCCCCATGATGGCATTCATGGGGGTGCGAATTTCATGACTCATATTGGCCAGAAATTGACTTTTGCTTGTCATGGCATGTTGCGCCTTGTCGCGTGCTTCCTTGAGCGATGCTTCGTGCTGTTTGCGTTCGGTCACCTCGCGAAAGCAAAATACGCGACCAATGGTTTTGTCAAGACTGCGTGCAGGGTGAGAAAAGCATTCCATTACCCGACCATCTTTGAGGTATAGCATCTCAAACGTATCACCTGCGGGGGCAGCCAAAAATTCGACCACTTGATGAAGTGTTGTGGGTTGGCCATATTCATCGGTTTGCAGCAAGTGGTCTATCCAGGCCACAATGCCGTGGTCGTCGCGTTCAATCAACAGATGCTGCGGCAAAGACCAAAATTCAGAAAAACGACGGTTCATGTTCAAAATGGCACAGTCGGTGTTGGTCAGAAGAATGCAATCTTCTGTAGCCTCCAGGGTGGCAGCCAAGTGCAGACCAATGTCAGAGAGTACCATCTCTGGTCGTTGGGGTCCGCGTGCAGGGCGTACTCGCAATGAATAAAATGTACCCAGCGGGCCTGAACGCTTGGCAAACTTTCTAACGTCAAACTCCGAACCATCAAAACGGCGGTAGCTGCCTTGAGTTTCAAGAGGGGTCTCGCTGGTGGTTATCTCTTCCCAGAAAAAATGGTCCGACAAAGCGCATTCAATGTCACTGATGGGCATACCAATCAACGATCCCTTGGCGTAACCCAGTTGGGCGTGTGCTCCGTCACTGGCACTCATAATAATCAGGGACTGGGCATCAAGCAAAAATAACATTTCGCTGGATGCTTCCAGAAGAATAGCATCTTGGTTCATGTCAATTGTCCGATTTTTTTTGGTATTGCAAGTGATATCCTTTATGAAATTCAACACATTGATGTTGGCGCAAATGAAAGGATTTGACCATGCGCAGGAGTTTTGAAGGCATCAATTCGACGATATGCTCTATATTCTGGCACTAAGGATATGGTCAACAATAAGTTGTGCATTTGGCTTATCAGATTTGGGCGCACTGCGTCGTTACAAATCGCTTATGTGGCTGGGCCACACCGCACGATGTGTGCCATTGCTTGGGACAGCAAGCATTCTCTCTATTAGACTTTATTGGGAAACTCTTCTTTAATTGTTTCAACATGTTGTTTTTCATACAACTGTTGGCAGGTTTCCAATAAAGTCTACTGAACCAGTGCCCACACGTCACAGTTTAGGATATGTCAGAAATATCCAAATGCACTACAAAAACCAGATCGAATACAACATCATGGCCATCGGCAAGGTGGGCAACAAGGCATCCATCCTGTCCAATACCCCACCGTGACCCGGCAACAAGGCACTGCTGTCTTTGACACCCGCGCTGCGTTTGACCAGAGACTCTACCAAGTCACCTAGCACGCTCATGGCCGCCATGGCCGTGCAGGCTAACAACATCACGATGACTGATCTGCGCCCTAAATGGGTATAAAAACCAGGGTGAATGGCAGAGGTTGCCACGTCATGCGCCTGCCAGGCCAATGCCAGCACAACAACTGCCACCATGCCACCCCAAACACCTTCCCAGCTTTTACCCGGGCTGATGGAAGGCGCCAACTTGCCACGACTCCAACGCCCACCCCATGCCCGGCCAGCAAAATAGGCACCTGTGTCCGCAGCCCACACCAGGGCCAATACGGAGAGTAAAAAATGGACACTGACCCACCTTGCTTGTGCAACTGCCAGCCAAGTGAATATCAGCGCAGCCCATCCCAGCAGCAAACGAAGCGGTGTGGCCAGTCGACCCCAAGCCGACACACCCAGGTGTAAAACCAGACCACCCAGTAATACCCACAACACAGACACAAGCAACCACAGTCGCGGTAGAGACGCTTGCGGCAGATCTGCCCACCAAAGCATCATGCCTATTCCACCGCACATTGCGCCGCCAACCAGACTCGCAAAAGCACTCAGACCGTTCAGACGTGCCCATTCCCAAGTCGCCGCCGTGGTCAATAAAAGCGCTAAGCCAAAAAAAGGGGCAGGATCAGGATAAAACAGAGCTGGCAGAAACACCAGCAAAAGCAAAAATGCAGTGATGACGCGCTGCTTGAGCATATCTGGTACTGTTTCAGGATGAGTCAGGATGAGACGGTGTCTGTGAATCATCAGCGTTCAATTGAGGTGATGTTTTGCCAAATCGACGCTGCCGTTTGGCAAAGGTTTGTAACGCTTTGTCTAGTTCTTGCTCGTCAAAGTCAGGCCACAATTGATCTGAAAAAACAAATTCTGCATAAGCGGACTGCCACAGCAAAAAGTTACTGATGCGTTGCTCGCCACCCGTGCGAATGACCAAATCGGGGTCGGGAACATGGGCTAACGACATCATGGCGCATAAATTTTTTTCGGTTGCGGGCAAATTTTTTGCTATCAAACTTTGAACCGCTTGAAGAATGTCCCAGCGTCCGCCATAATTAAAACAAATATTCAGAGTCAAGCCGGTGTTATTGCAAGTGAGCGCTGTGGCCTGTTCCATTTTTCGCAACACTCGAGCAGACAATTTTGATCGATCTCCAACAAAATGCATCCGCACCCCCTCTTGATGCATCTGAGAAACTTCCCGACCGAGCGCCATTGCAAATAAATCCATCAGTCCTGACACTTCTTCGGCAGGCCTGCTCCAATTTTCTGAAGAAAAGGCAAATACAGTCAGCACTCGAATACCGCGTGCATCACAAGCCTTGGCGCACCGCTTGAGAGATTCAACACCCTGGTGATGCCCAGCCAAGCGAGGTAAAAATCGTTTGGAAGCCCAGCGACCATTGCCATCCATCACAATGGCCACATGCACGGGTAACGAATGGCTGGTCATGAAAAATCAGACGGCCATGATGTCTTGTTCTTTGGCTACAACCAACTGATCAATCTCAGTAATGTGCTTGTCAGTCACTTTTTGAACTTCAGCTTCAATACGTTTTTGATCGTCTTCAGATGCTAATTTATCTTTCACCATTTTCTTGATGGCATCGTTGGCATCGCGACGCATGTTGCGAACGGCAACCTTGGCATTTTCGCCCTCGTTTTTGATAAGTTTGGTCAGCTCTTTGCGACGTTCTTCAGACATGGGCGGCATGGGAACACGAATCAAATCACCCATGGATGAAGGGTTTAGACCCAGATCACTGTCGCGAATGGCTTTTTCAATTTTGGCCATCAAACCTTTTTCCCAGGGTTGAACGCTGACTGTGCGTGAATCGAGCAACGAAACATTGGCTACCTGGCTGATGGGCATGGATGCACCGTAGTAATCCACATGCACGGTGTCCAAAATGGCAGGATTGGCACGGCCTGTCCGGATTTTTGCCAGATTGTGTTTGAAAGCCTCAATGGATGCATCCATTTTGCTTTCCGCATTTTTTTTGATATCCATAATCGACATCTGGATTACCTCACGTTCTTAGGATATGGTCAACAATAAGTTCCGCATTTGACCGTCAAAGTTAAAGATGCAATGCTAGGCATAAATCGTGCGGTGTGGCCCAGCCACATAAGCGATTTGTAACGACGCAGTGCGCCAAAATCTGACGAGCCAAATGCACAACTTATTATTAACCATATCCTTATTACCTTCAGACATGCACCAAAGTGCCTTCATCCTCGCCCATAACCACACGTTTGAGCGCCCCGTGCTTGACAATGGAGAAAACCTTGATGGGCAATTTTTGATCCCGACACAAGGCAAAGGCAGTGGCATCCATGATGCCCAGGTTTTGCGCCATGGCATCATCAAATGAAATACTGCTGTATCTTGTGGCCGTGGGGTCTTTTTTGGGGTCAGCGGAGTAAACCCCATCGACCTTGGTGGCTTTGAGAACCATGTCAGCGCCTATTTCAGCACCACGCAAGGCGGCAGCCGTGTCTGTCGTGAAAAACGGGTTGCCAGTGCCGGCAGCAAAAACAACCACTTTGCCTTCTTCAAGGTATTGCAAGGCTTTGGGTCTGACGTACGATTCAACCACTTGGTCAATGGCAATGGCAGACATCACCCGTGCAGTCAAACCTGCCTTGTTCATGGCATCGCCCAAAGCCAGAGCGTTCATGACCGTAGCCAACATGCCCATGTAATCGGCAGTAGCCCTGTCCATACCGCTAGAGCCACCTGCCATGCCCCTGAAAATATTGCCGCCACCAATGACGACGGCAATCTGAACGCCCAATTGGGCAACCTCTGCGATTTCGTTCACCATGCGAACAATGGTCGCGCGGTTAATTCCAAAAGCATCGTCGCCCATCAGCGATTCACCGGAAAGTTTGAGCAAAATTCGTTTGTAAATCTTGGAAGGATATGTCATGAAAATTCCTGGGTGTCCATCAAATGATGCACAACAATCTAGCCCATCAGGCCTGTTGTTTGGCCGCAGCCACTTGTGCTGCTACTTCCGCCGCAAAATCGTCCACTCTTTTCTCAATGCCCTCACCCACCACATACAAGGTGAAAGATTGGATGGTGGTGCTGGCCGCCTTGAGCATTTGTTCCACACTTTGTTTGTCGTTCTTGACAAATGCTTGATTAAGCAAAGAGACTTCCTTGAGGAATTTTTGTACGCTACCTTCAATGCGCTTGGCCACAATCTCTGCCGATTGAACAGGCTTGCCAGCAGCAGTCGCCACAGCAGCATCTTCAGCAGCTTTGGCGACAGCAATCAAGCGTTCGCGTGCTATCAGGTCAGCGGGAACGCCATCACTTGACAAGGCGACAGGCTTCATGGCTGCCACATGCATGGCCACATCTTTGGCCGCTGTTTCATGGCCTTCGTATTCAACCATCACACCAATGCGGGTGCCGTGCAGATAAGAAGCCAGTTTGCTGCCAGAGGCAAAGCGACAAAATCGGCGAAAACTTATGTTTTCACCAATTTTGCCAATCAATCCCTTGCGAACATCTTCAAGTGTTGGACCGAAACCCTCTTGCGAATAAGACAATGCAGCCAAGGCGGACAAATCGGCAGGATTATTTTTGACAATCAACTTAGCAGCAGCGTTGGCCAACGCCAAAAAACTGTCGTTTTTGGTGACAAAGTCAGTTTCACAGTTGACCTCAAGCAAGACACCCACGTTAGCGTCAAAGCCAGACACCACAACCCCTTCAGCCGTGACCCGACTGGCAGCTTTGCCCGCCTTGCTTCCAAGTTTGACACGCAAAATATCTTCCGCTTTGTCCATATCGCCTTCAGCCTCTGTCAATGCGCGTTTGCACTCCATCATGGGAGCATCTGTTTTGCCACGCAATGCGGCGACCATGCTTGCGGTAATTACAGCCATTGATTATTCTCCGAAAATCAATTCAACAAGTTAAAAATTACAAAAAAAGGGCAATGCTGCCCCTGTTTTGGTGTGCCGTCCCGTAATCAGTCAGCAGATTCTTCTACTTCAACAAATTCATCATCGCTTTGCACAGCCACAGCTTTAACCACATCGTCGATGGCGTGGGCGCGCCCTTCAAGAATGGCATCGGCCATGCCTCGTGCATACAAAACGATGGCTTTGGCAGAATCATCGTTGCCAGGAATCACATAGTCAATACCCTCTGGCGAGTGATTGGTATCTACCACTGCGATCAGGGGAATGCCAAGTTTGCGAGCTTCGGCAATCGCAATTTTGTGAAAACCAACATCAATCACAAAAATAGCATCAGGCAATGCCGTCATTTCCTGAATACCGCCAATGTCTCGCTCCAACTTGTTAAGCTCACGCGTAAACACGAGCTGCTCTTTTTTGCTCATGCTGTCTAGTCCGGCTTCTTGTTGAACCTTCATGTCTTTCAGACGCTTGAGGGAAGTTTTGACGGTTTTAAAGTTCGTTAACATACCACCTAGCCAGCGCTGATCAACGTAAGGAACGCCTGCACGCTTGGCTTCAAGAGCCACGGTCTCGCGTGATTGGCGTTTGGTACCAACCATCAAAACAGTGCCCCGTCTGGCAGAGACTTGCTGCACAAATTTGGCAGCTTCCTGGAACATCGGCAAAGATTTTTCCAGATTGATGATGTGAATTTTATGACGATGGCCAAAAATAAAAGGGGCCATTTTGGGATTCCAGAAGCGGGTTTGGTGTCCAAAATGAACACCAGCTTCCAGCATGTCGCGCATGGTAACTGCCATGAGATAAGTCCAAAGGTTAGGTCTAAAATCCAGTTTGTAATGTATTTCACTGACCTTGATTCAAAGCCAAACGAAATAGCAACACCTTGAGAAAACTGGTTTGTGGATTAACTTTGATGCTATGCAGCATCCAAGCAAATGAAGTATAGCATCGCTCTTTTTTGTCACTTGGGTAGCACAAACATGGTTTTGGGTTTAATTCTTCTTTCTAAGGATATGGTTAACAATAAGTTTTGCATTTGGCTGTCTGAGTTAAAGATGCCAAGCACAAATCGCGCAGTGTGACCCAGCCACGTAAACGATTTATAACGATGCAGTGCGCCCAAATCTGACGAGCCAAACACGGAACTTATTGTTACTCATATCCTAACCGTCCTCACCCTACGATGCAGCGCCATGACAGACTTGTCAAAAATTGATCAAATTGCCCTAGGGGTTGAGCGTTTGGTGTTGCGTTACGAAGAACTTCAACGTAACCATATCGCTCTGCTTCAACACACTGATACCCTTGAGAGAGAGCGCGATTCACTCAAGTCGCGCCTGGGTGCTGCCAGGGCGCGTATTGATACGCTGATAGACCGTTTGCCCGTTGCCCGTGACGCTGCCTCAAACCTGTCAACACCGACTTCTCAAGGAGATCAGGCATGAAACAGCTTGAATTCAAAATATGGGGGCAAACTTACCTGCTTGGCTGTCCTGATGGTGCTGATGATCGTTTGCTTGGCGCGGTCAAAACAGTTGATGTCGCTATGCAAAAAATTCAGGATTCAGGCATGGTGCGTTCCAGAGATCGTATTGCAGTGCTCGCTGCGGTGAATCTGGTGTTTGATTTATCTGTTCCACGAAGCAGTGACTATGTCGTGCCGATAACACTGCCCGAAGAAGCATCAACCAAGTTAAGTGCAGTGCTGGCACGCCTGGATCAAGCACTCGACGGCGAGGATGCTGTTCCAACCGATGTGACGTGAATGGCACAGTGCCATCGATATGTCAAGAGTACTTGATCATTGGTAAGCGCTTAACGGAAATTTTTCTACGTCAAAAATTGTACCAAATTCGGTTCTAACGCGCTCTGGTATTACATTGTTTGCTATGTTTTTTGAAATTTTTAGGTAGAAAACTTATGGTTGATCACTTGTATAAAAAGGTAGCGCCTTGATCAATAGGATGACTAAAAAATCAGCAAGGTGACAGCTTTATCATAGGCGGGTGTCAATAAATTGGATACGTATTCATGCGTTCAGGAAGTCTGAACTTATGGTTCGCTGATTTCAAAAGCAAGTTCTTCAGATTGCACAATGGCACTGCTGGTGGTCATGTAGCAGCGGCTTCCAGCCGCTGACGCTGGCAAAGCGGCAAGATGCCGCTTCCACGAGTGCCATGCCTGATTCCAATCATTC
>CAIYWD010000008.1 GCA_903929815.1 uncultured beta proteobacterium | reverse complement strand
GGCCATGCCACATAAGCGTAAGCGATTTGTAACGACGCAGTGCGTCCAAATCTGACTAGCCAAATGGGGAACTTATTACTGACCACATCCTTATTATCTTCACTAAACCGTTATGAAAATTGATATTTGTTATTTCGATGGAGTTCACCCTTTGGGTGAGAGCGCTACGCACCCGATTGAGCTACTGGCGGCGCGTCTGGGGGTGTTGTTCCTCCTTGCAGGCAGTAGCCTGCCGCGTCGTCACGCCTACCCAGACGAGCCGCCAGTAGCCCACTCGGGCGCGTTCAACTGAGGAATCCAGGATGATGAACTTGAAAATAAACCTGCCGTGAGCATTCAAACCGATAACCTTGCCACTGCGACCCTCAAGCGCGTGGTGTCTGGTGTGCCCGATTCTCCTATTGAAGAAGCCGTGGAGCGCGCCCTTCGCCCCAAGTTGCTCGATGATTATGTCGGGCAAGTCAAGGTACGCGAGCAATTGAGCATTTTTATGAGTGCAGCCAAAATGCGCCATGAAGCCCTTGACCATGTGCTATTGTTTGGCCCGCCAGGTTTGGGAAAAACAACGCTCAGCCACATCATTGCATACGAACTTGGCGTTCAACTGCGTCAAACCAGCGGACCTGTACTTGAAAAACCCAAGGATTTAGCAGCATTACTGACCAATCTGGAAAAAAACGATGTGCTGTTTATTGATGAAATTCATCGACTCAGCCCTGTGGTGGAAGAAATTTTGTACCCCGCACTCGAAGATTACAAAATTGACATCATGATAGGCGAAGGCCCGGCTGCGCGATCCATCAAACTTGATTTGCAACCCTTTACCCTGGTGGGTGCCACCACGCGCGCCGGCATGTTGACCAACCCTTTGCGTGACCGTTTTGGCATTGTGGCGCGTCTGGAGTTTTATACCTCTGAAGAACTTGCGCTCATTGTCAAACGCAGTGCGGGTTTGTTGAACGTACCCACAGATGAGGCAGGCGGGTTTGAAATTGCGCGGCGTTCACGTGGTACACCGCGCATTGCCAACCGGCTACTGCGACGTGTGCGCGACTACGCCGATGTCAAAGGATCAGGCCACATCACTTTGGACATAGCCAACCGTGCGCTGGCCATGCTCGATGTCGATCCGCAAGGGCTTGACCTGATGGATCGCAAGTTGCTTGAAGCCGTCATCCATCGCTTTGATGGCGGCCCGGTAGGGCTAGACAACATCAGTGCCAGCATTGGTGAAGAACGTGAAACCATTGAAGACGTGATTGAACCTTACCTCATTCAACAAGGTTACCTGCAGCGCACTCCACGCGGGCGCATGGCCACGCAGGCGGCGTACCGTCATCTGGGGGTCATACCGCCTGTTCTGCAAGGCGGAGGGGGGTTGTTTGGGGAATTGTTGGGTGAGTAAAAATTCCAGATTAGACTGAATCTTGTTTCACGCCCGTCCAGTGACTTTTTTAAAATCATTTCTTTTATGGCTTTGAACCTTTACACTTTTGTCCGTCCGTTGTTATTTGGACTGGACCCCGAAACTGCCCACGAATTGACCCTGGAGGCTCTGGCGCGCACTCAGGGTACGGCCTTGAGGTGGGCTTATGCTCAGACGCGCGTGGATGACCCCATTGAACTGGCAGGGCTAACCTTCCCCAACCGCGTGGGCTTGGCCGCAGGGCTGGACAAAAACGCCCGTTGCATTGATGGGCTAGAGGCATTGGGCTTTGGTTTTATTGAAGTGGGTACGGTCACGCCACGGGGGCAGGCAGGCAATCCCAAGCCGCGAATGTTTCGCCTGCCAGAAGCGCAGGCACTCATCAACAGGTTGGGCTTTAACAACGATGGCTTGAGCGCATTCATTGCCAATGTGCAACGATCGGAACATTATCGGCATCACTTGGGTGACTCACCAAGTCCACATTCCATGTTGCTAGGACTCAATATTGGCAAAAACGCTGATACCCCCATGGCGCGTGCAGCAGAAGATTATCTGACCTGCATGGACGCTGTCTATCCGTATGCCGATTACATCACTGTCAATATTTCTAGCCCCAATACCAAAAATTTGCGTCAGTTGCAAAGTGATGATGCCCTCGATGCCCTGCTGTCTGTGCTATCCGAACGACGCGAAGTGTTGGCCCATCGTCACGGTAAATTAACACCCGTCTTTCTAAAAATTGCCCCTGACTTGTACGATGTTCAACTCGATGTGATCGCCCAAACTCTTAGGCGCTATGGCTATGACGGTGCAGGTCAGGTCAATAACGCCTGGGGAGTGGTGGCCACCAACACCACTATCAGTCGTGATGCAGTGACAGGCATGGCTCATGCGAACGAGACCGGGGGACTGTCTGGCGCACCCGTGTTGCCTATCAGCAATCAGGTCATCACTCAATTGCGCGCCGCCTTAGGCCCCGCATTTCCCATTATGGGCGTCGGTGGCATCATGTGTGCAGAAGATGCGGTGGGCAAAATTCGTGCGGGGGCAGATGTGGTGCAAATTTATACCGGGCTTATTTACCATGGACCCAGCCTGATCAGGCAAGCTGCCATGATGATCAAAAAGCACTCTGGTAGTGAGTGCATTTCAAACTGATATCAGACCTCCCCGAAATGGCAATGAAATGGGGTTGAAATTCGTTTTATTTATCGTTCCCACGCAGGAGCGTGGGAACGATAAAAAGCCACATCACTTTGAAACGCACCCGCTTGTGAGATAGGGCTTGCATTTTTTCGTCAAATCATCGACACTATCGCTCTTGATTTTTGAAGGGCACGGGTGCATTGCCCAAAACCCTTCATTGAATGGATTATTTGAGAAAAGAGAGCATCACCATGTCACTTAATTACAAAACCGTGGAAACACCCCCTCTTCGAGCAGCCATGCTGCTCAATGGTGTTCGGTCTAACATCGTTCAGTCTATTCGGGCTTTTCGAGTCAAGGACTTGCAAGAAGCTGCACAAGCTTTGGGGCATCGCTTTCTTTATGCCAACCTGGCTGTTGCGCAAAGCAGACAAGAGGTACTGGATTTGATGAATCAGCAATTCATGCTGAGCACTCAGGTGAGTAAAAATTTTGAATCGCTTTACAGTGGTTTGACTGACCCCGTCCACAAGTCTGATTTGCAGCCAGGTTTTGTCTTGGTACTCGAGCACATTCCAGCTAATGCCAAGTTTGACAAGGAAACACGCGAACAACTTCTTGATATTTTCCGTGATGCTGCTGATTATTGGGGCGACAGAAAAATACCTTTCAGGTGTTTCTATTCGTTTTCTGTCGCACGCACGGCGCAAATTGAAAAAACGAATGAATCTCAAACAAGCGGCAAGTCCACACCCGTCAGTAACGAAACCCCGACCGAGAGCAGCGACAAATTGCCAACGACCAAGCTGGTCGATATTTCACAGCAAGCCCTGCGCATGAGCAGTCCATTCAACTCAAGCTACTGGACATCGCCTTAACATTAACAGGTCGGGCAGGTCTGATCTGCCACTTGCTCGCACAGTGCCAAGTATTCTTGCACCGGCACTTCTTCAGCTCTGCGCTGCACATCAAACGCGCTGGTCATTTCCCTGGCGTTCAACCATGCGCCCAAGGTGTGCCGCAATAGCCGCCGTCGCTGGCTAAACGCCACCCTGACCAACTCTTCAAGCAAAGCCAAAGGCACAGACACAGGATGTGCGTGCGGCACCATGCGCACCACGGCGCTTTGCACTTTGGGCGGTGGATGAAAACTCTCAGGCGGCACTGAGAGCACATTTTCCATGGCATAACGCCATTGCAGCATGACACTCAAACGACCATAAGCCGCAGTACAAGGGTGTGCCACCATGCGCTCGATCACATCTTTTTGGAGCATGAAATGCTGGTCTTCAATCACGGCCAGATGGTCTAACAAATGAAACAAAATGGGGGTGGAAATGTTGTAGGGCAAGTTGCCAACCACTCTTAATTTTGTAGTGCCCTGCGTAGATGCCATCTGCGTAAAGTCCACTTTTAATACATCAGATTCAATCACGTTGAGTTGGCTTTGATGGCGTAATTGGCGCGCCAGATCACGATCGATTTCAATCACGGTCAATGCGCCCAAACGCTCGACTAAAGGCTGCGTCAGGGCTGCTTGACCGGGACCAATTTCAACCATGCTTTGCCCCGCCTGAGGATCGATGGCCTTCACAATGGCATCAATGATGCTGCGGTCTGTCAAAAAATGCTGACCGAACCGCTTTCTGGGAACGTGTTTCATGTGATCACTGAGGTTCTTCACGCAGTTCAATAAAAGCGCGTGCCCGCTGGGTCTGCGCCCAGGCTTTGTAGGTTTCTTCGAGCTTGATGTCTCGCACCATGGCACGAACTATCTCGCGCTGCTGCGCGGTACTCACAGCAGATTGGCGACGTTCGAGCAATTGAATCAAATGCATACCAAAGCGCGATGCCACAGGGTTGCTGATGTCACCTGGTTTCATCACGTCGATCACCGCTTCAAATTCGGGAACAAACATGCCCGGATTAGCCCAACCCAAATCTCCCCCTTTGATGGCACTGCCATCCTGAGAATAATCATGTGCCAGGCGCGCAAACTCAGCACGGCCGGACAACATCAGATTTTTGAATTCTGACAGTTTGATGCGCGCATCGGTGTCGGTCAAGCTCGCGGATGGTCTGATCAGAATGTGGCGCACATGACTTTGTGTGACCAACGCACTCGGCAATGCTAGGTTATTTTTTTCAATCACCTTCAAAATATGAAACCCTGAAGGCGATCGAACCAACTCTGCAACATCGCCTGCCGACAATTGCCGCGTTGCGCTAACAAATGAGGACGGGTAACGATCAGCCGAACGAAGACCTAGTGGCGCACCATTGACACCAAACGAGGTGTCAGCCATTTCTTGCCCCAAGGCCTCAAAGTTTGTGCCCGATCGCGCACGCTGCAACATGGTGTTAGCGCGTGCCAGGATAGTTTGCACTTGTTCGTGTGTGGCGTTTTCAGGAATGGGAATCACAATTTGTGCCAGATTAAGCTGCAATTTACTCAAATCCGGGTTGGTTTGCTGCTCTCGTAGATAGGCATCAATGTCAAGTTCCGAGACTTTCACATGGGCTGCTACCTCGCGTTCACGCAAACGCTGTAGCACAATTTGATCGCGCAACTGGCTGCGAAACTGTTTCAAACTCAAACCATCGGCTTCAATGCGACGCCGAAGTTCGGTCACATTGGCCTGATTTTGTGCGGCGATGGATTGTTCAGCCTGATCAATGGCGGCCTCTTCAACCCGAACGCCCATGTCACGGGCCAGTTGAAGCTGCCATTTTTTATTGATCAATCCTTCCAGAACGTCAGCTTTTAAGGTTTTGCTGTCTGGCGGCGAGTGCTGCTGCAGGGCAAGTTGCTGCAAGACACGCTGCGTTTCACGCTGGACCTCAATATGAGTAATCGGCTCGGAATTGACCAACGCCACAATGAAATCTACCGGGCGTTGCAAGGGGGTGTCGTGAATCAAGGAAACACTCGGTGACAGGGTCAATCCCTGGGCATGGAGAGTTGCGGTGGCCGACAACGCCAAGGTGGCGAGTGTCAAAAATTTAAAAAAGTGGGTCATGGTGATTTATCGTAATTGCTGAATCGACTGGGGACAGCCGGTGGGTCACGCAGGTTTTGGTAGCCTGGAATATTATCTTTGAGCGATTTCAAGGGGTTCACGCCCAGTCTGGAAAACCCGACAAACTCCAGTTGAAACATCAGGCGTTGGGTGGCTGTGACGGTACTGGTTTGCAAGCGCTCCAGCACAACGCGCCCCAGCCAGCATCCTGCATCGTACTCAAAGCCCACAACAGAATCGACCAGTTTACTTTCGTTCATACTGTAATTCAATCGCCCAACGCTATACCAACGACCACGTTCTGGCGATACAACGTTGAGGGGCCACTGCCAACCCAAGTCAATTTGCTCACTCAATTCACGCTGAAAGCGATACGCCGCGCTCAATGTGCGGTAGTTTCCCGGACTGTAATGACCCTGCAGGGTAGAGCGTACGGACTGTTCAGTTTTTGGGTTGAACTGCACCGTACCCTCCATGCTAAAGCGGGAATCCCAATGAAGAGAGCCTCCCAACAGCACATCGCTGATGCGATCATACACAGGCACATCGCCCGGCAAATTCACATTTTGGTCGGCAAAACGCAATCTCTGTGCCACACCCAGGCGCAGCGCTTCAGCACCAGTGTCAGGGTTTAAAAACCGTGTGGTCACACCCAGGGTGAGCATATTGCTGTCAGAAATTCTGTCATTGCCCACAAAAGCATTTTCTGTGTAAATGGTCGATAAATTGAAATCCATGACACCTGAGTCATAGTTGGGCAACGCTTGCTGACTGCGATAGGGTGTATTGACATAAAACGCACGCGGCTCTAACGTTTGACGCAATGAACGCCCAAACCATGCGGTAGCTTTCTCAAAGACCAGTCCACTGTCCAGGCTCAACGTGGGAAGTACACGCGTCGCACTGCGCTGACCATCGACCAGCGGTGTTTCAAACTGGTACTGTGTTACGTGCCACTGCAATTTGGGTTTGAGATAAGCCGCCATGGCCATCATGGGGTAACTGAGCACCATCACGCCGTAGGTGCGTTCACCGTTGGCCTGACCGGTGAGCGTTGCATCTGACTGAAAACGGGTGTAATCTGCCGTGAGGGAATAATCAAACCCATCGACGTTGGTGCGAAGGTAGGTGGTGCTGATTTGCGGCAGGCGGTTATAGGGCGGAACGATAGGCGCACTCACATCTTGCAGGGTTTGCCATTTGACGGTTCGCACATTGTTTGAAAAGTAACCGTTGGTCCAAGACAGCGTGGCATCGTTGGCCAACAGACGTTGCGTTAATGAATTATCGACACGGGTGAAATCGCGCCAATAGTTATCGTCACTGACACGGTTGACTTTCAGTTTGATATCCAGGCCGTCGTCGCTCCAGGGGTTGGACAACTGTGCCTGATGCGTGGTGTTCAACCCCCAGCGCGAGGCATCACGCAGCGCGTCTGAAGGCATCCAGTTCAATTGCACTGTGCCCGAGTGATTGGACTCCAGGTAGCGAAACGCATTGCCCAAACTTAACCCGCGTTTGCTCATCACGGTAGGGGTGATCGTGACATCTCGGTTGGGGGCGATGTTCCAGTAATAGGGCACAGACACTGCATAACCATCCACGTTATCCAGCCCCAGGGTGGGCGGAAGAACGCCAGACTTGCGTTGGTCGCTTAACGGAAAACTCAGGTAGGGCACTGGCAACAGTGGCATGCCTTTGAAGCTCAACAGTGCGCCCTGAGCCAAGCCCCTGTTTTCTCCAGTGTCCAAACTGATGGTGTCAGCCGTCAAAATCCAGTCGGGCATCCAATTTGGAACAGGCAAGGGTTGGCACGTGGTGAAACTGGCTTGGTGAATGACCGTGCGCTGCTCATCCAGAAAATCAACCCGCGCCGCCTGTCCGTGAGAATTGTTTCTTGGAAAGTAATAACTGGGCTGGTTAAAAAAACCCTCGAACGTATCAAGCCGCAGTTCCAATAATGGCCCTTCATAAACGTTACCGGCTTTATTCACACGAACATGACCGATCGCCTTGGCTACATCGGTGGTAGAGGTATATTCCAGACGGTCTGCCGTGATGGCCATATCGCCCTTGACCAGCCTGGCGCTGCCTTCAATGTGTGCAGCCACATCAGGGCGACCGGTGATGTGTTGGCCCGACAAAAACAGCGGTAACTGCGTTTGTGCAGACACCCGCTCTTGCAGCGACGGGCTACTTTGAAGCTCGGTTTCAACCCGCTCTTGTGCGTCAACAGGCAGTGCCAATGCCAACACAGCACAAAAGCCAAATTTGCCAAAGCACACAGCATTCATGAAACGGGGAATCAACATTCAGCAATCTTGGCAAATAATCGGTATTTCTGTCCAAGGATTATCCATGAGCGCATCCAACCACCCCAGCACGGGAGCGATTCAAAGTGATGTGGCTTTGCACCGTAAATAAAAACTCACATCTGGGAGCGCGGGCATCTTGCCCGCACCAGATGCTGCTGAAGGCCGCATCTACAAGCTGCAGAGAATTCCACATCACTTTGAATCGCCCCCCCACCTTGCATGGTACAACTCTTCTGATTTTTATAATGAACGCTCTTTAAGCCAAAATTGTATGACCTTTAATTCTTCAGATTCACATTCAAACACCACAAACACCGCAGACAACACAAACGTCAAACTGCCCATGCACTGGGCACTCAGGCTGGTGTTTTGGACGCTGGGGCTGGGGCTGGCAGGTGTGGCAAGCCTTTTGCTGGTGGTCGCGATGGCCATGACAGTGGCTTTTCCTAATCTGCCTGATGTTTCTGATTTGTCCGATTACCGTCCCAAGCTGCCTTTGCGGGTGTTTTCGGCTGAGGGCACTTTGCTGGGTGAGTTTGGTGAAGAACGCCGCCACCTCACACCCATTGGTGATATTCCAAAGATCATGAAAGATGCGGTGCTGGCCATTGAAGATTCACGCTTTTACGAGCATAACGGGGTCGATTACAAAGGTATTTTGCGTGCTGCACTGGCCAACCTTGGCCGCATCAAAAGTCAGGGAGCATCGACCATCACCATGCAGGTAGCGCGCAATGTTTATCTGTCGTCTGAAAAAACTTATACCCGCAAAATTTACGAGATTTTGCTCACCTTCAAGCTGGAGCATCTGCTCACCAAAGACAAAATTCTTGAAATTTACATGAACCAGATTTTTCTGGGCAACAGGGCTTACGGTTTTGCTGCCGCCGCCGAGACTTACTTTGGAAAATCACTGCACAATGTGACCTTGGCCGAGGCCGCCATGCTGGCCGGATTGCCCAAAGCGCCTTCTGCCTATAACCCCATCAACAACCCCAAACGATCCATCGCACGCCAGCGTTACATCATTGACAGAATGCTGGAAAACGGCTTTATCACACCGGATCAAGCCGATGAAGCAAAACTTGAAGAGATCAAGGTCAAGTCCAATCAGGAGGGCGCAGTCATACACGCTGAATATGTGGCTGAAACGGTTCGGCAATTGATGTATGCCCAATACGGCGATGACACCTACACACGAGGTTTGAATGTCTATACCACGCTCAAAACGGCAGATCAGATAGCTGCTTATCGGGCATTGCGTCGTGGCATCATGAATTATGAGCGCCGCCAGGTTTATCGAGGCCCTGAAAAATTTATCAGTCTGCCCGGTGATCCTCAAGCCGCTGAGGAAGTCATTGATGAAGCTTTGCTAGAGCATCCCAATAATGGTGATGTGCTGTCTGCCGTTGTGCTCGAAGCCAGCACCAAAATGATCAGGGCGATTCGCCAAAACGGTGAAATCATTGACATTACGGGTGACGGACTAAAGCCTGCACAATCAGGCCTGTCTGCCAGGGCTGCGGCCAATATCAAAATCCGTCGCGGTGCCATCATCCGTGTGATTCAAACATCTAAATCTACTTGGGAAATTACCCAGTTGCCTGAAGTCGAGGGTGCATTTGTGGCGATTGACCCGCGTGATGGTTCTATCAAAGCACTTGTTGGGGGGTTTGATTTTGAGAAAAGCAAATTCAATCACGTCACACAGGCCTGGCGTCAGCCAGGTTCAAGTTTCAAGCCATTCATTTACTCGGCGGCACTAGAGCATGGTGTCACACCTGCTACGGTCATTAACGACGGCCCCCTCTTTTTTGATGCCGGTGTCACAGGAGGGCAGTCTTGGGAACCCAAAAACTACGATGGCAAGTTTGAAGGCCCCATGACTCTTCGTCGCGGTTTGGCCAAGTCAAAAAACATGATTTCCATCAGGGTTTTACAAGTGGTTGGCGCACAAAATGCGCAGCAATGGATCACCCGCTTTGGCTTTGATGCCAGCAAACATCCACCCTATCTGACGATGGCCTTGGGGGCCGGTTCCGTCACCCCGATGCAGATGGCCACGGCTTACTCGGTTTTTGCCAATGGTGGCTACCGGGTGAACCCCTGGGTGGTGAGCCGTGTGACCGATCAAAAAGGACGGGTGCTAGCACAAACATCCATCCCTGTGATCAATGAATCTGTGCGGGCCATTGATGTACGCAATGCGTTCATCATGGAAAGTTTGTTACAGGAAGTGACCCGTTCGGGCACTGCGGCTTCGGCTCAGGCTGCCTTGAAACGGCCTGACTTGTATGGCAAGACCGGCACCACCAATGATTCCATGGATGCCTGGTTTGCAGGTTTTCAACCCAGTTTGACAGCCGTGACCTGGATTGGCTACGACACTCCGCGTAATCTAGGTAGCCGCGAAACCGGTGGAGGCTTGAGTTTGCCAGTGTGGATTGAATTCATGTCTTTCGCGCTGAGAAATGTGCCCGTCTCAGAACCGGAACCACCCGAGGGTGTGGTCAATTCTGGTGGCGAATGGTTTTATGACGAATATGTCAGAAGCACAGGCGTGACCACCTTGGGGCTGGACGGCGATGGCAATGCGTCTGACGCAGAACAGACCATTCCCATGCCACCTGAAGATGAGAAAAAGAAGATTCTTGACCTATTCAAAATGCAGTGAGCAGCCCGCTTGCTCGCTAGCCAGGCGTGAGAGCGAGGCAAAAAACTCGCCCTCACCCTTGGTATCAATCCATTGTTTGCCATTAAATTTATAGTGAAAACCGCCACTCTGGGAAGCCAGCCAAATTTCGTGAAGCGGTTTTTGCAGGTTGATGACCATCTGGCTCTGGTTGGCAAACACCAGTGTCACCATGCCCCCAACGCGCTGATTGTCGATATCAACAATCAAATCATCGTTGATGCGGTCACAACTGGCCTCGACAGCCAAAAGAACGCGCTCTGCACCATCCATAAACTCGTTGTCAGTCATTAAAATTTCACCATGCTGTTTGTTCAACAAATTCTACAGACCCTAACGTTGGCTGTTACCCTTACTGTTGTCACAGTAGGTTTAGCAGCATGTGGGCAGACGGGTGCGCTGTATTTGCCCACACCGCCAAAGCCTCCGACCACTGTGCCAGCATCGCCGTAACCGGCACTGGTTCAGTTGAATGGGATTTTGTTACGCTGTCATAGGTATCATAAAGAGTTCGTCCCAGGAGAGCTGCTTGTCAATAATTCCTAGTGCAACAGATGGAACTTTTTTTGTAGTGAAATGAGTTCGTATGAAGTTATAAAATTCCTCCGCAACAATTGTCTCTACTGCGCGAATGTTTGTGCCAGATTGAAGGCGGCAGGAAAGTCAACATCATGCAAGCGAACAGCAGCCCACATGGTGCGAACACCGTGTAAGGATCCGGCTAACAATAACTTCCCGGTATCAGCCTTTTATCAAGTAGGCAGAGAAGCACCAGGTGGCATATCCATATCGGGAACTTATTATTGACCATATCCTTAGCACCTATCAAACTATGCGCTCTGAATACCTGAATTGGAAAATAGGGAGGTGCAAACGGGTATCATTGAACTTTACTTCCTTTTTCCTGGAGTAATTCATGGCTGTTTCCCGTCGCTTATTTATTGAGTTCATCGTAACTGTCACCTTGATGGTCGTAGCATCGTTTTGTGCCAGCGCTCAGCAAGCCGTGAGTCTTCTCAATGTGTCGTATGACCCTACCCGTGAACTCTATGTTGAGTTCAATGCAGCTTTTGCCAAGCACTGGAAGCTGAGGACAGGTCAGGACGTCACCGTTAGGCAGTCACATGGTGGCTCAGGCAAACAGGCACGCTCGATTATTGATGGTTTGGACGCTGACGTAGCCACACTGGCTCTGGCGGGGGATACAGATGCCATTGTCAAAAACGGTGGATGGATTGCCAAAGACTGGCAAAAACGCTTGCCACACAATGCATCGCCCTACACATCGACCATTGTTCTGGTGGTGCGTGCAGGCAACCCCAAAGGCATCAAAGACTGGGATGATTTGATTCGTCAAGACATCAAAGTTATCACCCCCAACCCCAAGACATCGGGGGGTGCCCGTTGGAATTATCTGGCAGCTTGGGAGTTTGCGAAACGTAAACTGGGTAGCGATGCAAAGGCCAAAGAGTTTGTGGTTAAGCTGTACGGCAATGTACCGATTCTGGACACTGGCGCACGCGGCTCAACCATCACCTTTGCCCAGCGCGGCCAGGGCGATGTACTGATTGCCTGGGAAAACGAAGCTTTTTTGTTGGAAAAAGAGTTCGGTGCCAAATTTAATGTCGTCGCTCCATCGTTGAGCATTCTGGCAGAGCCAGCCGTTGCCGTCGTTGACAAGAACGTGGACAGAAAAGGAACGCGTGCAGTGGCACAGGCCTATCTTTTATATCTCTACACCGAAGAAGGCCAGGACATTGCAGGCAAACACTTTTACCGCCCCGCCGTGTCCAAGACGGCTCAAGCCAAATACGCCAAAAAGTTTGCCAATATCAATCTTTTCAGTATTGATGAGGCTTTTGGCGGCTGGGCGAAGGCGGACAAGGATCATTTTGCCGATGGTGGCAGTTTTGACCAGATATTTACCAAAAAATAACTCAGACTTTGGCCTACCCAGTTAACCAGAATGCGAATGACTAAAAAGGTACTACCTGGGTTTGGTCTCACGCTGGGATTCACATTGTTTTATCTCAGCCTGATTGTCTTGATCCCGCTGTCTGCTCTGCTTTTTAAAACATTTACGCTCACTTGGGAGCAGTTTTTAGCCGCAGTTTTTAGTCCTCGCGTGATGGCTTCGTACCGACTGACGTTTGGGGCCTCCTTTTTGGCCGCTTTGTTCAACGCCGTGTTTGGCCTGCTTTTGGCTTGGGTTCTCGTGCGTTACACCTTCCCTTGCAAAAAAATTGTTGATGCACTGGTGGACATGCCCTTTGCGCTGCCTACTGCGGTGGCAGGCATCTCGCTGACTGCACTGCTGGCGAGCAACGGCTGGGTGGGAGCCATTCTGGCGCCCTACGGTATCTTGCTTGCATTCAATCCAAATGGCATTGTGATTGCGTTGATTTTCATTGGCTTACCCTTTGTCGTGCGTACCGTGCAACCGGTACTGCAGGACGCAGAAAAAGAGCTGGAAGAAGCCGCAGCGTGTCTGGGTGCTTCGCGCTGGCAGATATTTCGGTATGTGATTTTTCCCGAAATAACACCTGCACTGCTCACTGGCTTTGTCATGGCATTTGCCCGAGCGATTGGTGAATATGGTTCGGTCATTTTTATCGCCGGCAATGTGCCCATGGTTTCTGAAATCACACCCTTGATCATCATTGGCAAACTTGAGCAATACGACTATGCTGGAGCCACTGCGGTAGCTACTGTCATGTTGTTCATCTCTTTCGTCATGTTGCTGATCATGAACGGATTGCAAGCATGGCAGCGCAAGCGCAACGGGATGCCGTAATGATCAGCCAATCCACCCAAAAACACACTGACGTCGGTACCACTGAACCCACATGGCTGAAGTGGACGCTGATTGGCGTGGCGATGACATTTGTCTTTTTGTTTTTGATCTTGCCACTGGCAGCCGTGTTCACCGAAGCCCTGCGTCAGGGTGTTGATGCGTTTTGGAACGCAATAAATGAACCCGACGCACGGAGCGCCATATTTCTCACACTGACCACGGCCGCCATCACCGTGCCACTGAACCTGGTGTTCGGTGTGGCTGCATCATGGGTCATTGCCAAGTATGAGTTCAGAGGTAAGGCGTTTCTAACCACTCTGATAGACCTGCCGTTCTCGGTCTCCCCTGTCGTGGCGGGACTGATCTATGTGCTGATATTTGGTGCACATGGCTGGTTTGGTCCCTGGTTACAAGCACATGACATTCGAATCATCTTCGCTGTGTCCGGAATTGTGCTAGCCACTCTCTTTGTGACCTTTCCCTTTATTGCCCGCGAGTTGATTCCACTGATGCAAGTACAAGGCAACGACGAGGAACAAGCCGCCCTGGTGTTGGGTGCTACTGGCTGGCAAACCTTCTGGCATGTGACGCTGCCCAACATCAAATGGGGACTGATTTATGGCGTGATTCTGTGTAACGCCCGCGCCATGGGCGAGTTTGGCGCAGTGTCCGTGGTGTCTGGCCATATTCGGGGACAGACCAACACGATGCCTCTTCATGTAGAGATTTTGTACAACGAGTACCAGTCGGTTGCCGCTTTTGCTGTAGCGTCTTTATTGGCGCTTCTGGCTTTGGTGACGCTGGTCATTAAATCATTTGTGCAATGGCAATTTGAGCGTGACCAGATAGCAGCAGCCTTGCCGTCAGGGCATTCTTGCAGTCGGGATCATCCTGAATTCATCGGTTGACCGCTGGTTATTTTCAATAAATCCCTAACGAATTCAGGATCATGAGTATCTCTATCCGAAATGTAAGCAAAGAATTTGGTACGTTCAAGGCGCTTTGCGATGTCAGCCTGGACATTGAGTCTGGCGAGCTAGTCACGCTCTTGGGGCCATCGGGCTGCGGAAAAACCACCCTCTTGCGTATCATTGCGGGGCTGGAGAATGCTGATCGGGGCAATATTTTGTTTAACGGTGAAGACACAACCAACTTGCATGTGGGTGGGCGACATGTAGGCTTTGTGTTCCAGCACTACGCACTGTTTCGCCACATGAGCGTCTTTGATAACGTGGCATTTGGCTTGCGAATGAAGCCACGCGCTTTGAGGCCGTCCGAAGCGGTCATCACGCAAAAAGTACGCGACCTGTTGAGTTTGGTGCAGCTTGATTGCCTGTCGAATCATTACCCTGCTCAGTTGTCTGGTGGTCAGCGCCAGCGTATTGCTTTGGCCCGTGCCCTGGCGGTTGAACCCAAGGTGCTTTTGCTTGATGAACCTTTCGGTGCTTTGGATGCCAAGGTTCGCAAGGAATTGCGCCGGTGGCTGCGCCGTTTACATGATGACTTGCATGTCACCAGTATCTTTGTGACACATGATCAAGAAGAAGCCTTGGAGGTAGCCGATCGTGTTGTGCTGATGAACAACGGCAAAATAGAGCAAAGCGGATCGCCAGAACAGGTGTGGGATCATCCTGCCAGCCCTTTTGTGTACGGTTTTTTGGGCGACGTGAATTTGTTTCGTGGTCGCGCGCATGAAGGCCAAATGCACATTGGCAAAGACAACCACGGTCTGCGTCTGGCCAGCCCTGAACACAGTCATGCACAGGATGCCAAGGCCTTCGCCTACGTGCGTCCGCACGACATGGATGTGCATCGTCCTGTGACGAGTGAAGACTTCAGCCAGGATAGTAGCCCATCACAGCATGGCATTTTGGCCAAATTGGTACGCGCTATTCTGGTGGGTCCGCTTGCACGACTGGATTTGGTACCTCTGGACGCTTCCGATGCAGGTAGTGACGACATCATCGAAGCCCAGATCAGCGCACAACAGTACCATGACATGAACATCAAAGAAGGCGAAACACTGGTTTTGACACCGCGTAAAGCACGGGTATTTGTAGAAAGCGCAATCCCCCACGCCTCTGCGTGAATTGTTGATCTGTATTTATTAATGGGCTGTTGTACCTTTGACGGGTCACCGTTTAGACCCCGCCACCGTCATTCCCGCGAAGGCGGGAATCCAGACTGACTTTGTGTATCCATGAAGACCAAAATACGGGTGCGTTTCAAAGTGATGTGGTGCAATACAAAAACCAAATCCCCCCTAACCCCCCTTTTTCAAAGGGGGGGACAAATACAGCGCTTTGCCCAACTGGGCTAACCGTTCTCATTCCCCCCTTTGAAAAAAGGGGGTTAGGGGGGATTTGGATGTCGCACCCAAGCAACGC
>CAIYWD010000007.1 GCA_903929815.1 uncultured beta proteobacterium | reverse complement strand
TGCATTTGGCCGTCAGAGTTAAAGATGCAATGCTAGGCGCAAATCGTGCGGTGTGGCCCAGCCACATAAGCGATTTGTAACGACGCAGTGCGCCCAAATCTGACGAGACAAATGCGGAACTTATTGTTGACCATATCCTTAGACCCCACCATCGTCATTCCCGCGAAGGCGAGAATCCAGACTGCCTTTGTACCCTGGTCAACCAACATGCACTGGATTCCCGCCTTCGCGGGAATGACGACATTTGACATGTGTGCAGTCTTGGCGATCACTAGGTTCTATACAGATCAACAACTGCTGATGCCGTAGTTCATCAAAAAAAGTTCATATCAATCAACCTATATTAATTTGTTCTGGATGGCCAATTGTTCAAAAATAAATATTCATAAATAAAATCAATTATTTAAGTTGTGTTTTTGAAAAAAACAAAAACAGGGAGGTCTGTATGTAACCCTTTTGATGAAACGGACTACTAGGTTTCAGGATAGGTCAGCTCTTCATTTCTTCACACTGTGCCTGTTTTTACGGGCTATTTTAAAAATGCAATTCATGAATTCAAACGTATCAGATCCCAGCATCAGCCATTTCCGTTTATGTGCAGGCAGGTCACCTGTGGCTTGTGTCGATATTGGCGGCACCAAAGTGGCCGTCACTCTTGTAGATGATCAAGGTGTTCGCGCCAAGATCATTGAACCGACAGTGACCACGGGTGACAACAATGCTTTGGCATTGCAAATCATCACCTTGATTGGACAAAGTTGTGCATCAGCGGGCGTGGCACTCAATGCTATTGCGCGAGTGGGTGTGGCATCTTGTGGTCCATTTGTTTTGCAAAATGGACTTGTTGAACTCGCTGCCCCCAATCTGTGTGGTGGTTTGGCGGGGACTGCGCGTGGCTTGCCCAACCACTGGAAAACTGCTCTGCTAGAAGCCCCTTTGCGTAAAATTTTTGGTCATGTGCGGGTAGAAAACGATGGCATTGGTGCTCTTGAAGCCGAACGTCGTTGGGGTGCTTTACAGGTGGATGGCATCCCCTTGTCCCACTGCGCTTATGTGACGTGGAGCACCGGCATTGGCACAGGGTTGTGCGTGGATGGTCGTGTCTTGCGTGGCAAAAATGGCAACGCTGGTCATGCAGGGCATATTTTTGTCAGCCATCATTCTGATACTCTGTGCGGCTGTGGCAATGTGGGTGATGTGGAGAGCTTGGTGGCCGGCAACGCTATTGCAAGGCGTTTTGCACACCTGGGTTATGCCGATGCAGCTTCATTATTTATAGCTACTTATGCAGGTGACACAAGGGCTACAGCCATTATTGATGAATTGTGCGAGGTCATGGGGCGAATGCTCTATAACTTGATTGTCACGCTTGATTTACAGCGCATCAGCATCGGGGGCAGTGTCTATTGGCATCACCGAGACTACCTGCTGCCACGTTTGCGCGCTGTCATTCGGGGCAAGCTACCCGCACTGACCGATAGTTGCGAATTGGTCAGTGCGGGTTTGGGTGAGCGCGTGGGTGATTTTGGCGCGCTGGCACTTGTGGCCTGACAACATCAGGAACCGTGGAATGGTCATCCGTTTGCATCTTGTTTCTTCTTGAATTGAATGATGACAGAACCAGTCTGTCTCAGACATGAGCCAAAAAATTTTTGGCCAAATTCTGATAAATTACTATTAAAACAATAGCTACTAACGCAATACAGGCAAGGGTTATAGCCCAAAAAGGCTTACAACTTTTCAGCGCGCCTGCCACGCCGCCAAATCGTCCATATAGCAATACACCACTGGCATCAGACTTGGGTACGAACTCTGTTCCCAACAAGGGCAGCATGGCAATGCGGCCCACAAAGATGACGGTAGCCACAATAACAGTCGCCAGTTTGTGAACCAGTGCCCGTCGCAAAATGCCTTGGTAGATGGAAATAAGCAGGTCTGTGCCGTGGTCAAAAAGCGCGGTGATTCGGCCTATGGTGCGGTCATAGAGCGTGATGGGTTTGTGGTGATGGCCCTGCGCTTCATGGGGTCAAGCGTGAAGCTGACAAACATGGAAATCAGCACTGCCGAGACGATGGTGATGCCAAATTCATGAAAAAACTTGCCAATGATGCCGCCCATAAAGCCAATGGGCAAAAATACGGCCACAATGGACAAAGTGGTGGCAAATACCGCCAGACCAATTTCACTCGTGCCATCCATCGAGGCCTCAAAAACGCCTTTGCCCATTTGCACGTGGCGAACAATATTTTCGCGCACCACAATGGCATCGTCAATCAGCAATCCCACACACAGACTGAGTGCCATCATGGTGATCATGTTGATGCTGAAACCCCAGCAGGTTCATGATGAAGAAAGTGCCAATGAGCGCAATGGGCAACGTCGGCCCCGTGATGACGGTGGAGCGCCAAGAGTTCAGGAACAAAAACACAATGCAGTGCGCCCTCGAACAGGGTTCGACTGACGTTGGAGACAGCCACTCGAATTTGCCGCGAACCATCGGTAATGGAAGTCAGTTTGACCCCAGGGGGCAACTGGGTTTGAAGCTCGGCCCGTGTTTTGTATGGTACAAACTTGTCCGCTGATCAGTATCTACAATGTAGAAACATTCAAAGGAGATGTCATCTATGGAAGCAGTCATCCGTAAGTGGGGCAACAGTCCGGCGTTGCGCCTACCAACCTCGGCCTTGAAAGAGGCGGGCTATCAGCTTGAGCAAAAAGTGAATTTGATCGTTTCACGCGGACGTATTCTCATTGAACCTTCTGACAACGCAGCATATAACCTGGACACGCTGCTCAAAGGCATCACTTCCGACAATATGCACGGTGAAATCAGCTTTGGCTATCCGGTGGGACAAGAAGCGTTGTGATGGCGACCCACAACGATGTTCCCGATGCCGGTGACGTGGTTTGGCTGGCGTTTGACCCCCAGGCCGGGCACGAGCAAGCCGGCCATCGTCCCGCGTTGGTCATCAGCCCTGCAAGTTACAACGGCAAAACGGGGTTGATGATCTGCTGCCCCATCACCACCCAAATCAAGGGCTATCCGTTTGAAGTGGTGACGCAAGTCGATGGCGTTGCCTGCGCGGTATTGTCAGATCAGGTCAAGTCACTGGACTGGAAAGTGCGTCGAGCTAAAAAGAAGTCCGTGGCATCGGCGGACGTGCTGGTTCTTGTGCGTGCCAAGATCAAGGCATTGTTGATGATGACCTGAATCCACAGACCAAAATGGCCTGTAACGCTCGACTGGCGTGCGTTGGTAGCTATTAAACTCATAGTATTTACAGCGATTGAACCAGCTTTTTTTATCGTTCCCACGCGCCTGCGCCCACTGTCTCACCAAGCGTACAGAACGTTCCCACGCAGGAGCGTGGGAACGATATAGATTTCAGCACTGACAAAGCGACATGAATCTCAGTCAATCAAACGCGTGCTTTATGAAATTTGTCGTTTTACCAGCTGTGGGAACGATAAAACAACCTGCCCAGCCATGTCGCCAAATCGTCCCTATAACAATAGCGACGTAGCCCGCATGAAGCACAAGCGCGATGCCAAGGTGTAACGGACGACGATCTTGTATTTCTTCGCCGCATACGCGCTACTTTGCTCTTTGGGATGTTCGGACATTGGGATATCCGTGGGAGTCTGGCGGCGATGCCCCCAGACCGCTACCAGGCGCGGGGCGTAAATCCCTCTGTGTTGCTGACTTCGACGTTCTCACCGTTTTGGCACAGCACATAAAACCCCTGATTTTGCGCATAGGCCTTCACGCTGTCGCTCATCACCATCGCTGCAACTGCCCCCAGCGCCCGATGGTTTTTGTACAGCGGAAACAATCGCTTTAACTTTTCCATGCGCTCAAGGTGTTCATCGACATGGGCATGCGTCAATTTGCTTTTGCATTCCACTGCCACCAAGGCACCGTCATTGATCACCAACAGGTCAATTTCAACGCCCTCGCCATTGCGGTGTGACGATACCTCGAGGTGAACTTCATGCACTTCAACGCCCTGTGCCTGAAACAACTGCACCACCGCCGGTGCCACGGCGTGTTCGACAAACTCGCCCAACCGGTTACCCAGGTCGCCCAGTTGTTTGCTCAGAACGGCAGAGCGTTCCTTCATCACGCGTTCGGTTTCGGCCAAATGCTCTTTCATCTGGCGTTCGGACTCAGCCATTCGCTCCATCATCAAGCGATGATCCTCCTTGGACTGTTGGGCATTTTCTTGAAACATGCGCCAGACATCTTCAAATGTGGGGGCGGGGGTGGCAAACTGGATGGGTGGCATGGTGTTTCCTGCAAGAATATTGATCAAAATTTGAGTGAGTAGCGACGTAGCTGCATGAAACACCAGCGTAGCGCAAGGTGGCAAACTTTTTTATCATTTTTTCACAGCCTTTTATGCCGCTAACGCCCGTCCATATTGCGTTGTATGCTATCAAAAAGATTGTGTCAGGGCTATTAGCTTTTCGTAAGACTGAAGCTCTTGTTCCTTGTTGGCAAAGGCATCCCGAAGTTGGTTCAGTTCCTTGAATAAGTCTTTCACCATTTCCTGCTCCAGCGCATCGCTTACGGCTTGTAAGCGCTGGCATAACTCGGTCACTTTGCGGGTGAATTCTGCCAATAGTCGCTGATGCACTCCTGTCAATGCCTTTTGCAAAGCCTGGCGCAGCTTGGCCATTTCGTGGCTGCGCACTTCGGCGTTAAAGCAATCGCTGATGTTTTGGGCGGCATCACCGACATGCAGCACCAGTTCTGGCAGCTTCAGTTGGCGCAATGATCCTTCAAATGTCACACGAAAAGCGGTCGGGTCAAAACCTGAACTGCCCGTGTCCAGCTCTGCCAGCAAGGCGCGTTTGAGGTCGGCGCGCAAGGTGGTGATGGACACCACCTGTCTGAAAGCGTGTTCCATGTTGGATGCACTTTCGCGGCTGTAGTTCACCACCTGGTCAATGGCATCTGCGGTGGCGAGGTACTCGTAGTTTTTGGTCACTGTTGTATAGACCGTTCGGATGTCGCCCCATGTCCAGGGTTTGTACCAGGTGGATGTGCTGACCTGGCGTGAGCGTGTATCAGTGTCAGTGCCTGTGCGGGTTTTCAGGTTTGAAAAGTCGGCCTGGCCTGCTTGCAGCTCTGCGCTCATGCTGCGACGCGTGTTTTCTGCCTTTTGCTGTGCGGCATCCATCACTTGCGACAGACGCGCTGCAATGCTGTGGATGCGTGATTCACAGGCACGCTGCAAGACGTTGAGTTCGTTGATGTCGCCCTTGCGCAGCTTGGCCGCACGGCTTTGGGCTGCCTCGGTCAGTTCTTGCAAGCGGTTGTTGAATTCATGTTGCACCTGCGGCAACCAGCCTTCGCGTTGTGCTTGCAGCAGGGCTTGTTTGTCTTGACGTGCTGCGTCAAAGGCTGCTTGAAGTTCGCCAAAATTGCCGATGCGATGCCAATCCTGCTCAGTCAATGGCTGGCCGCCCCAACACGCGTTGGCCAACTCGGTCATTCGGGTGTGGACGTTTTGCATGCTGCTGTTTTGTGACCACCGCTCTTTGGGCCAGTGGGCAAAACCGTGGGCATAAGTGCTGGCAAAAATGGGCGTTGTCATTTTGCGCAGCATATCGGCCAGGGATGTTTCTCCACGTTGCGTGCGCATATCCGCCAGTTTGTTGATTTCGTTCAGTGCGCGTTGGCCCAGGCGTTTGTTGAGATTGTGTTCAGTGGCCGCAAGAGAATCGCGATCAAAACCATCGTCAAGCAACGCGGCATCGAGTTGGGCAGCGACCAGCACCATGCGTTTGACCCCTTTGCCCGGCAGTTGGCGGGCAAGCAAATCCATGTCGGACTGATCCAGAAACTGGCTGCAACGCGACAGAAAAAACACCACATCGCAGTTGGCCATGTACTCGCGCGTTTTTTGGGTGCGGCTCGGAACCGGGTCGTTCATGCCGGGTGTATCGACGATGTCATAGCCGTTTAGCTCTGGCATGGGCAGGGCCAGCTCGGTCATTTTGACCAGGGGCGTGAATTTGCCGTTTTCACCCACATAGTCATTCAACTGCCCCAAGAGGGCTGTGACATCTGTGGCTGGCAGGTGCAACGAGCCTTGAGCCAGAATTGTGGGAACGTCCAACTGGTGGCGCTTGACCATGGCCAGCAGGTCACGACCCACCCGCGCTTCGGGTGAAGTACCCGCGCTGGCTGCCACACGTTCAATCTCTAACCACTCGGTGGATGTGTAAAAAGTGACCGTCAATGTCGGCGTTACGCCCCAGGTGATGCGAGTCAGATTGGCCGTTTTGGGCGTGGCCGCTTCGGGCAGGATGGATTGGCCATCAAATAGCAAGGCATTCAGGAAGCTGCTTTTTCCTGCCTTGACCTGGCCCATGATGCCAATGCTTAAATGCAATTCTTCTTGGGAGAAGCGTTTTAGTTTGGTGGCTGCGTCGGCTTTCAGACTATTGATGGCTTCAATTTCTGAGGGGAAACTTTTACGCCAGGGTTCGAGAGCGTTGCAAACTTGGGTAAGTTGGGTTTGGATGTCATATTCATTCATAACTGTAATAATATCTTTTCTGCCAACTTATCATTAATAAGTTGTTTATTTATAAAGAAAATAAAGCTAATGAAGTGTTGGCTGATTTAATCATATCGATGTAGTAAATTTTTGTCATTGATGCCTAACACACCAAATACCAATCTTCTCACATCACAATCAACATCCTCTTCCAGTATTAACTGGACTGATTTTGTGAGGTTGTTGTTTTTTGCCAAAGTACGTCGTACTGACTCATTAGAATCCTCTGCCAGCTTCAATTGAGCTGATTCTGTGAGGTGGGTATTCTCCGCAAAAGCACTTCTTACGAACAAATTGTCGTCCTTCACTAGTTTCAACTGCACTGATTCTGTGAGATAGGTGTTTGTTGCCAAAGCGGTTCTTACACTCGAATTATCGTCATCTGCCAACTTCAATTGAGCTGATTCTGTGAGGTGGGTATTCTTTGCTAATGATTCTCTTACACACCAACTCTCATCATTCGCCAGTTTCAACTGCACTGATTCTGCAAGAGTTAGATGCACAATATTACTTCCATAATTTTCTTTCGCCAGAACCAATTGAACCGATTTTGCAAGGTTGACGTTATTAACTAACGCCTCTTGTACACTATAACCAGTATCTTCCATCAATTTCAATTGAATCGATTCTGTGAGATTTGCGTTTTTTGCTAAATCCTGTCTTACCCCTTCCTCAGCATCATCAGTCAACTTCAGTTGAACTAATTCTGCGATATGAGTATTCTGTGCTAAAGATTTTCTGACACACTGAGCCGCATCTTGAGCAAAAATTAACTGCACTGCTTCCGTCACAAATATATACTCTGCCAAATAACACCTGACAAATACATCTGAATCTTTTGAGATATTTAATTGCCTGGCTTCAGACAGAACTACATGTGATTCTTTAAAATTAACAGTAATGTCAATGTATTTATTGAGTACTAACATATTGATGCAGTAGTTGACAAAAAATCATAAATAATGTAAAATTAACTTTCAATCGTTATCGCCTAAGCACAGGTCTAACGGCTTATAGACAAAGGTGTACATCATGAACACGGATTGGCTTGAAGATGGCAGAAAGA
>CAIYWD010000006.1 GCA_903929815.1 uncultured beta proteobacterium | reverse complement strand
TTCTAAAAATCTTCGTTTTGAAAAGTAGATGTAATAATATGATTATTAAAAGTAAAATGACTTTTCGTTCAGACACTAAATAAGTATATCCCACACCCTTGTTCTCACCACGGTGACGGGTGCGTTTAAAAGTGATGTGGTGCAATATAAAAACCAAATCCCCCCTCACCCCCCTTTTTCAAAGGGGGGACAAATACAGCGCTTTGCCCAAATAGGCTAAACGTTCTCATTCCCCCCTTTGAAAAAAAAGGGGGTAGGGGGGGATTTGGATGTCGCACCCAAGCAAAGCCACATCACTTTGAAACGCACCCCACGGTGACACCATGTTCTGTTCATGTGAAATACAACAAAAACAATAGCGAACAATGTATGATGGACGTGCGTTATAGCCCTATTTGTTATCAAAAATCGATCACATCACACGGGCAATACAGGCGCAAACATAGTCAATGTTTTTGCTGTTGAGCGCTGCCACGCAGATACGTCCGGTATCGGTGCCGTACACGCCAAACTCGCCGCGCAAACGTACCATCTGGTCTTTGGTCAAGCCTGAGTAGCTGAACATGCCAATTTGTCGAGTGATAAAACCCATGTCCTGATGAACCGCGGCAGACTTGAGACCCTCTACCAGTTTTTGACGCATGAGCTTGATGCGCACGCGCATGTCGCCGAGTTCTTTTTCCCACAGGATACGCAGTTCGGGGTTATTCAACACGCCGGCCACAATCGATGCACCGTAGGTGGGAGGGTTGCTGTAGTTGGTGCGAATGACGACTTTGAGTTGGCTCAACACCCTGTTGGCCTCTTCTGAACTGGCGCACACCACACTTAAAGCACCCACACGTTCACCGTACAAGCTAAAACTTTTGGAAAACGAGGTGGATACAAAAAAGTCAAGTCCTGCTGCGACAAACTTGCCAATGACCACACCATCTTCCAGAATGCCATAACCAAAACCCTGGTAAGCCATGTCCAAAAAGGGTACCAGTTTTTTTGCCTTGACCACTGAAATCACCTCGTCCCACTGCGCAGGTGTGATGTCGTAGCCAGTGGGGTTGTGGCAACAGGCGTGCAACACGATGATGCTGCCTGCATCGGCTGCGTTCAGGTCAGTGAGCATGTCGGCAAAATTCAGATCACGCGTGTGTGCATCGTAATAGCGATAGTTTTCAACCGTAAACCCTGCGTTGGTGAAGAGCGCACGGTGGTTTTCCCAACTGGGGTCTGAGAGCAATACCTTGGCAGTGGGGTTGAGCCGCTTGAGAAAATCAGCGCCCACCTTCAGGCCGCCTGTGCCGCCAAGTGCTTGTATGGTGGCGATACGGCCTGCTTTGACGGGTTCGCTGTCAGCGCCAAACACCAGGCTTTTGACTGCAAAATCATAAGCAGCCATGCCGTCAATGGGCAAATAGCCATGCGCTGCAGGCTTGTCCATCATCATTTTTTTGGCTGCCTGCACGCACTGGAGCAGTGGCAATTTGCCAGTGTCATCAAAGTACACGCCCACGCCAAGATTGACTTTGGCAGGGTTGGTGTCGGCATTGAACTGTTCATTCAAACCCAGGATGGGGTCACGGGGGGCCATTTCGACGGCAGAAAAGAGAGACATAAAAAAGTCCTAGAAGTCCTGAAAGAGGAAGATAGAAAAGGCAAAGGATAGAGTCAACTTATTATTGCCCCTATCCAAAGCGGCAAAATGCCGTTGGCGGCCTATCTTACTGAATTCTGAAACATCGAAACGTCTGACAACGCATGGTGATCGGGTATTTGCGTCCCCATCGTCTGCAAATCAAGATGAAGCCATTGCAGCACCAGCAAAGGTAAATTTTGCAGTGCATCCGTTGTGACTGGTCCACCATCGGCCAGACGGGCGGCCAAATGAAGCACTGCTGCCAGTTTTGAAAAGGTATTGCCCGTGAGTGGCTGGGAACAATAACGCAGCCCACTCACCAACGACTCAGGAAAATCCCACTGCTGTGCCAAAGCAGCCGTCACCTCGCCTTCGTCAAATCCGATCAAACTGCGCTCGCGCAGCCAACGTTCCATAGGCTCAATAGGTTTGGCTTCAATGTGTGGCAGACACGCAGGGCGTGCTTGCCCCAGGGAAATTTCACCAAGTCGAATCATCATGCCGCACAGCCAGGCCTCCTGGTCATCTACATCACACAATTCAGCAATCCACTGGGCGTAACCGGCGCACAACATGCAGTAGCGCCAAAATTCCATGCGATCCATTCCTGTAGGCAAGACGCAAACGCGAACCATGCAAGCAGACAGCGCTCTGGCGCGTACCATGGAAAGTCCCACAACACTCACAGCTCGTTCCAGCGTATCGATCGAGCCTGACAAACCAAACATGGCACTGTTGGCCATGCGAAGCAAGGTAGCTGTCAGTGTGGGGTCTTTTTTGATGATGCGGCAAACGGTGTAGGTATCCACATCGTCGTTGTTGAACGTGCGAATCAGTGCTTGACCCGCCTCGGGCATCACAGGCCAGGTGACTGATTGGGATTGGATAAAACTTGATACGTCATCGAACATGGTGCGAATGGGGAGGTTCATGGCAGTTTTGAATCTAAAATTTTATTTGGAAAAGTGCAGTAGTTCGCTACTGAACACGTCTTGCAATTCGGCCTGCGTGCCTGACAAACATGTCGTCCATGCAAAACCAGCCAGTGGTGTGCATGACTCAGGTATTCTTGGGGAATGCGCTCTTGCAACTGTTTTTCAACGGCCATCGGTGTTTTGCCAGAGGCCAGCCCTGTGCGGTTGCTGATGCGAAAAATATGCGTATCGACTCCAATGACAGGCTCGCCAAATGCCACATTGAGCACCACATTGGCTGTTTTGCGACCCACGCCAGGCAGGGCTTCAAGCGCTTGGCGGGTGTGTGGTATCTGACCATCGTGTTGCTCTAGCAGTATCTGGCAGGTTTGCAGCAAGTGGCGCGACTTGGTCTGGTACAAACCAATGCTTTTAACATAGCTCTGTAGTCCTTCTAGGCCAAGTGCGAGCATGGTTTGCGGTGTGTTGGCGACCAGAAACAGCTTTTGAGTGGCTTTGTTCACGCTCACATCGGTGGCTTTTGCAGACAGTAACACGGCTGTGAGCAGCTCAAAGTTGTTAGAAAATTCAAGCTCGGAGCGCGGCTTGGGGTTTGCCAGAGCCAAGACGGCAAAAAATGCTTTGATGTCTGCAGGTTTCATAAATTGGAGAGGCGTAACGCGACAATGGTCTGCTCTTTCATATCATTTTGCACATTCACCCTACCCTTTCATCTTCATCAAGTCTAAACCATGCAATTTGCCAATCGCCTTCAACATGTAGAAACTTCTGCCATCCGTGAACTTTTCAAACTGCTCGGTCAGCCTGGCATCATCAGCTTTGCGGGTGGTTTTCCTGACCCCGCACTGTTTGATGCTGCTGGCATTGCACAGGCCAGTCAGGCTGTGCTGGCCAGCCATCCCCATCAAGTTTTGCAATATGGTGCTACCGAAGGCTATCCATTGCTGCGCGAAGGCATAGAGCGCTACATGAGGCATAAAAGTTGTCAAGTGTCGGCAGATGAGTTGATTGTGACCACTGGAAGCCAGCAAGCGATTGATTTAATAGGTAAAACCATGATCTCACCGGGGGATTGTGTCATGGTGGAATCCCCCACATTTTTGGCCGCCATTCAGTGCTTTCGGCTGTATGGCGCACGTGTGATTGGCGCACCTATTGACGAACAAGGTGTGGATGTCGATCAGCTTGAAGCCTTGATGGCACAGCATCGACCCAAGTTGGTCTATTTGATTCCCACCTTTGGCAACCCCAGTGGGGCCACATTAAGCCGCGAAAGGCATCAGCGCATTTTGGAAATAGCCGTCCGTACCCAAACCCTGGTGGTTGAAGATGACCCTTACAGCGAGCTGTACTTTCATCAGGCTCCCCCCGACAGCTTGCTGGCTTTGAGTGAGGGTGTACAAGGCAGCCGCCAGTGGCTGGCCTATTGCGGAAGTTTTAGCAAAATCCTTAGCCCAGGCCTGCGCGTGGGGTGGCTGATTGCGCCACCTGAACTGCTCGCCAAAGCGGTCATCTGCAAACAGTTTAGCGATGCCCACACCAGCAACCTGACGCAAGCCATTTGTGCGCATTACCTCACATTGAACCGTCTGGATACCACATTGGATGTGATGCGAACAACTTATGCTGAGCGTGCGCAAGCGATGGCGCAATGTTTGAAACACCATCTAGGCGATGCGATTGACTTTCATGTGCCGCAAGGTGGGCTGTTTTTTTGGGTCAAATTAACAGATGCAGCCCACCAACCCACAAACGCTGCCGATATTGCCCGCCGAGCTATTGACAAGGGTGTCGCTTTTGTGCCTGGCGCGCCGTTCTTTGCGCATGATCCTGACCTGTCCACTTTTCGTTTGAGTTTTGCCACGGCAGATGTGGCCACCATCGAAAAAGGTGTCGAAAGATTGAAACAGGCGATAGGGTAAAAAAATATAAGAAATCGCCCTCTAAGGCGCATGGGATAAGCGTTAGTAGCTATCAAAAAGTGAGTGAATTGGTGGGTGAATTGGTAACGAATGGGTCTGCTCTGAAAGCGCTAACTTGACTAAGACACCACTTTTACCGGCGCAAAACCGCCACCCGGAGTGCGGAAATTGGTCGTCTGTCCAGAGTACAGACGAGCAGCCAACAATTGCACCTGACCTGCGTAGGTATAAGCCCGAATGTCAAATTTCAAATCAGTACGCACACCATTGATTTCAATGCTTCGCAGCGCGGGTGTCACCAAGGTTTGCGCTACAAAATCGCCTTTCAAAATATCGCCCCACACCCGGCGCGTGAGCTTGTCACCCCGATACGCTGCTCTTGCACCATAGCCAGTTACGGGTTTGAAAAAAAGTTGGCGGCGCTGCGCCCACAGTTCATCGGCATTGTCAAGAGTGACAATTTGGGTCATGGGCACACTCCTTTGCAGCAGATTGCGGTCATCCACAGACACACCCCAAGACTGTAGCCATTCGTCTTGACTCAAGGCGATCAGGTTGCGTTTATCGGCCAATAAAGCATGAGCGTGTGGATGCGGTGTGACCACCACAGCACCGGCTTCATAGGCTTGCCTTAGCGCTGTAGCGTCGTGTTCTTCAAGATAAAAGTCGGTCAGACGGTTATAGACCATCTCCACTTGCCTATTGCAATAAAGCAGTTGGCCGTCTTGCCATTGCAATTCGCGCGGGTCAGCCATCTGGGCTTCAACGCCATGTTGGGTAAAAAACTGGCGAAAAAGCTGAAATTCCGGTGCAAGGTACTGGGTATCAGGCTCACTATCGACAATCAACACATTACTCCAAGGTGCATCACCGCGTTGGAGATGCCATTCGGCTGTGAACATGTCAATCAACGATTGATAGAAAAACTCACTGTTGAATTCCATACTCAAGTTCAGGGGATGGTCGCCAGTATTTTGCGCAGATGCCAGTGCTGCATTGAGCATCAGGCCGCCTGCATTGGTATTTATTTCAATGAGTTGCGCTCCATTTTTGCTGATGTGAAAGTCATACCCCATACATGCACCCCGTGGCCCCCAGGCGTGCCGAGCTATAGAATTGGCGTGTGACAAGGCCATGGCCTGGTGGTGGGGCAGAGCAGCAATACGCTCAATTGTTGCCACCACATCAATGATTTGGCGCTCTATCTGTTCAGAAACAAACACCATACTTCCTGAAAACAAATGGGGTCTGGTGTGTATGATGTTGTCCAACAGACCTAGGAGGCAAGGAGCGCTTTCCAGGTTTGTTCGCAGGCGCAGCAGGTCTAATGTGTTGCAGACGCAATGACGGTTCAATGCATCGGCAGTTTGCGCAGGTGTTGTCTTTGTGAAGGGGAGGGGAGTAGTCATGAAAATGCCAATTCAATACGGGTGAGGCTCAGAGGGTGATGTAGGGTATGGTATCGAGTGCTCCGTAGCCCAGTCTGCTTTGAATCGCACTCGTTTCCCCAGCTCATCATGAAGGTATCATTGAACCTCACCTATATGAAAGTTTTGTGTGCCTATTTCTTCCTTCAGCGATCGTGAGTTCAAGCGCATTAGCGAGATCATGTACGAGGCTGCCGGCCTGTCGTTTAATGACTCTAAAAAATCGCTGATTCAGTCACGCCTGGCGCAACGCATCCAGCGTCTGGGTTTGGACAGTTTTGGCGACTACATCGCCTTGCTTGAAGATGAATCCAACGCCGCTGAATTTCAAATGGCGGTTGATTTGCTCACCACCAATGAAACCTATTTTTTTCGTGAACCCAAGCATTATGAAGTTCTTGAACAAGAACTTGCGGCGCGCAAAAGTCGTGGACACCTGGCCATTTGGAGTGCTGCAGCGTCTTTTGGTGATGAAGCCTATAGCGTAGCCATGCTGCTGTCAGATCTGCAAATGCAGGGGCGCATTGGCACGGAGTGGTCTATTTTGGCCACCGACATCAGCCACCGTGTGCTCTTGAGCGCCAAAGAAGCCATCTATCCACAAGACCGCTTGCGTGCAGTATCTACCGAGCGGCTCAAACGCTACTGTTTGCGCGGTGACGATGAATCTGAAGGCCAGGTGCTCTTGCGTGACAAGATTCGTGAGCGTGTGCAGTTTGGTCGGCTCAATCTGTGTCAGCCCATCGATGGCATCGGCCAATTTGATGTAATATTTTTGCGCAATGTGTTGATTTACTTTGATGTTCCAACAAAAATTTCCGTAGTAGACCGTGTATTGACCGCACTCAAACCTGGGGGACTGTTCTTTTTGGGCACGGCTGAGGGGCGGGTCAATTGTCAAACGCCTTTGCAAGTTCTGCAGCCCGGCGCATTTCGCAAAATTTCCTAAATGGCATTTTTTGAACTGATGCCCGGCGATGTCGCTTTTGGAAAAGTAGGCGACCAATTCAAAACGCTGCTCGGCTCTTGCGTAAGTGTCATTTTGACTGACGCACGCCGTACCATGGGGGTGATGAGCCACATCGTGCATGTGGGTCACCCCAATGCGGCCAACCACCAAAACACGGCTTACGGATCTGTCGCCATGGCCGAGATGGTTCGGCTACTTTACAGCGCCGGTTTTGCACCGCGCTGTTGCGAAGCCTATGTGATAGGGGGTGGAAACATGTTTCCCAAACTCTTCACGCACCATCATGTAGGGGCTAGCAATGTGGGCTGGGTCATGGGCTATCTTGAACACCACAAAATTCCCGTCATCAAAGAAGACTTAGGGGGGCATGGCTATCGTAAATTGCTTTGGACGGTCGGTACTGCCGAGCCTGTTGTAGAAACCATATTATCTTGTTAATCGTCAAACCAAAGGAAACAAAATGGTTGTGAAAGTGTTTGTGGTGGATGATTCGGCTGTTGTGCGTCAGGCTTTAGCCCATATGCTCTCTGGCAACCCCGATATTGAGTTGATTGGCAGCGCTCCCAACCCCTTGCTGGCCATGGATGCCATCCGAAAAAATCCGCCAGATGTATTGCTGCTCGACATTGAAATGCCCGGAATGGATGGTCTGACCTTTTTGCGCCAAATCATGTCTGGCACGCCCATTCCAACGGTCATCTGCTCCACTTTATCGACAGAGGGCAGCAAGATAGCGCTCGATGCCTTGAGCGCAGGTGCTGTAGCCGTTTTAGCCAAGCCCAAGTTGGGGTTAAAGCAGCATCTGGATGATTCCCGACATGAAATGATTCAGACGCTAAAAACCGCTGCACGTTCACGCCCACGCGCCAAGAGTGCTATACCAATAATAGCATCCAGGCCAATAGCCATAAGCGCTACAGGCCAATTGGCACGTTCTTCGGTGCTGGCGGGCATCCACACTTTTGCAATGAACAAGCCCGTGGTCATTGGCAGTTCAACCGGCGGTACACAAGCCCTTGAATTGGTGCTGACCTGTTTGCCGTCGGATGCGCCGGGCATTGCCATCACCCAGCACATGCCCGAAAAATTTACCGCCATGTATGCCCAACGGCTTGATGGCATCTGTGCCATGAATGTTCGTGAAGCCAAAGACGGTGATCGGCTGGAACGTGGCGTGGCACTCATTGCCCCGGGGGGCTGGCACATGCAGTTGCAAAAGACAAACGGTCAGTATTACGTCAAGGTGATGGATGGCCCGCCGGTGAACCGTCACAAGCCCTCTGTCGATGTCTTGTTTAAATCAACCGCTGAATGTGCAGGCCGCGATGCCCTGGGCATCATCATGACCGGTATGGGCGACGACGGCGCACGCGGCATGAAAATCATGCACGACAGTGGTGCCAGAACAATTGCACAAAATGAAGCCACCTGCGTGGTCTTTGGCATGCCCAAAGAAGCCATCAAACTCCAGGCTGTCGATGATATTTTGCCGCTTGAAAACATGGCACGCGCCATTTTGCAGTTTGATTCGCGTGCGTGATTTGCTGCAAAATAAATCGCTGGAAGCGCTTAGGATTTAGGTTTAGGATACGGGGTGCGTTTCAAAGTGATGTGGCTTTGCTTGGGTGCGACATCCAAATCCCCCCCTACCCCCTTTTTTTCAAAGGAGGGAATGAGAACGGTTAGCCTATTTGGGCAAAGCGCTGTATTTGTCCCCCCTTTGAAAAAGGGGGGTTAGGGGGGGTTTGGTTTTTGTATTGCACCACATCACTTTGAAACGCACCCTAGGATATGGTCAATCATAAGTTGTGCATTTGTCTCGTCAGATTTGGGCGCACTGCGTCGTTACAAATCGCTTATGTGGCTGGGCCACACCGCACGATTTGCGCCTAGCATTGCATCTTTAACTCTGACGGCCAAATGCACAACTTATTGTTG
>CAIYWD010000005.1 GCA_903929815.1 uncultured beta proteobacterium | reverse complement strand
CCGTCGCGGATATGGGCATCCAAGCTGGGAACGCGGGCATCTTGCCCGCAGCGGGCGGGACGCCCGCGCTCCCAAGCAACACATCACGGAATGTGGTCAGGGGGTCTAAACGGTTACGAATCTGGAGATCAGTGATAAGGCCATAGCCGAACTGGCCAGGGTGGGTTTTGACTCTTTGTTTGGTGCTCGTCCACTGAAGCGCGCCATTGTGCAACGCATTGAAAACCCACTTTCCAAATTGTTGCTAGAAGGCAAGTTTTTACCCAAGAGCACCATTACCGTTAGCGTGGATCCCATTCGCTCACCCGGTCAATTCAGTTTTGCGTGATGCGCCTTACGCCGTAGGATAGGGTCAACCATCAGTTTTCTACCTGATAAATTCAAAAAACGTAGCAAACTATGCAATACCAGAGCGCGCTAGAGCCGAATTTGGTTAAATTTTTGACGTAGATAACTTTTTGTAAGGCGCTTATGAGCATCCGGGTTCCACTGCATTTTCCAACCCTGTGCCAAAGAAATGGTTTTCCATTTGTCGCTCTAGGTATTTGCGCACACGGGCATCTGCCAGATTCAAGCGATGTTCGTTGATTATCATGGTTTGGCGCTTTTGCCATTGACTCCAGGCTTCTTTGCTGACAGAAGCCCAAATGCGTTGACCCAGTTCGCCAGGATAAGGGGGAAAATCCAGACCTTCGGCTTGTTGGCCTAGTTTGATGCAGTTGACGGTATGTGCCATGGTGTCCTTTTTATGGAAATTAAATCTCCCGAACTGTAGCAGTAATTCTCAATTCAGAATTATTAATTTAGAAAAGTGTTTAATTTCAATCTTTTATAGCGTAGTTCAAAAATCACAAACGTGGCTGGCCACACTGCGTGATTTGCGCCTAGCCAGTGGTCACTGTAGTTTCCTCACACATCCAATTCAACTGAATCGCCATGCAATTCCATCAACTCGCGACGCGCACCCGCTTCACCTTTGCCCATCAATTTGGTCATTAACACGGAGGTCTGACCATAACCCAGTTCACCTAAGTGCATGGGCTGCAGGCGACGGGTGTCGGGGTTGAGTGTGGTGTCCCATAATTGTTCGGCGTTCATTTCACCTAGGCCCTTGAAGCGGCTGATAGTCCAGGCATTTTCACGCACACCTTCCTGGCGCAGCTTGTCCAAAATAGCTGTCAGTTCCCCATCATCGAGCGCATAAGCTTTGGAAGCCGGTTTTTTTCCGCGTGCTGGCGCATCCACCCGAAACAAGGGAGGGCGTGCCACATACACATGGCCTGTTTCGATCAGCTTGGGGAAGTGTTTGAAAAACAAGGTGAGCAACAACACCTGAATGTGTGAACCATCCACGTCTGCATCACTCAAAATGCAAATTTTTCCGTAGCGCAAGCCACTTAAATCAGGTGTGTCATCCTGTCCATGTGGATCGACACCAATCGCCACGGCAATGTCGTGAATTTCGTTGTTGGCAAACAACCGGTCACGGTCAACCTCCCAAGTATTGAGTACCTTGCCGCGCAAAGGTAAAACCGCCTGGCATTCTTTGTTGCGCCCCATTTTTGCACTGCCACCAGCGGAATCCCCTTCGACCAAAAAGACTTCGTTGTCTTCAATGTTTCGGCTTTCGCAGTCGGTGAGTTTGCCTGGTAACACGGCCACACCTGAACCTTTGCGTTTTTCAACTTTTTGCCCCGCCTTTTGGCGACTTTGCGCGGCTTTGATGACCATTTCGGCCAATTTTTTGCCATGTTCGACATTTTGGTTGAGCCATAGCTCCAGGGCTGGTCGTACAAAGCCAGAGACCAGTCTCACCGCATCACGCGAGTTCAGGCGTTCCTTGATTTGGCCCTGAAATTGAGGATCAAGCACCTTGGTGGACAGGACATAGTTGGCACGGGCAAAGACATCATCGGGCTGCAACTTGACACCTTTGGGCAACAGGGAATGCATTTCCACAAAGCTTTTGACGGCATTAAAAAGCCCTTCACGCAAGCCGGACTCGTGGGTGCCTCCCGCGCTGGTGGGAATCAAGTTGACATAACTTTCTCGCACAGGCATGCCGTCTTCGGTAAAAGCCACACACCAGGCAGCACCTTCACCGTCTGCAAAACTGTCATTTTGTGCATCGGCAAAACCTTCACCTTCCAACAAAGGAATGATGGGGTCACTGCTCAAGTTTTGCGTCAAATAATCTCGAAACCCGCCTTTAAAGACCCAGGTTTGAGATTCTTTGTTGAGTTCATGCACCAGTGTGACGCTTACACCCGGCATCAGTACCGCTTTGCTGCGCAGCAAATGGGTGAACTGCGCCATGGGCATCACCAGGGTGTCAAAATATTTGGCATGGGGCCATACACGTACCGTAGTGCCAGATTTGCGTTCGCCCTCGGTGGCTGGGCGAATGACCAAAGGTTCAACCACATCGCCTTGTGAAAACACAATGCGCGCCACTTGACCCTCGCGGTAAGTGGTGACTTCCAGGCGCTCTGACAATGCATTGGTGACACTGACACCTACACCATGCAGGCCGCCTGAGAAGCTGTAAGCACCGCCCTTGCCTTTGTCAAACTTGCCACCGGCGTGCAATTGTGTAAAGACCAGTTCAAGCACCGGTGCATTTTCTTCAGGATGAATGCCAAATGGAATGCCACGACCATCGTCTGCAATGCTGATGGAGGCATCACCATGCAGAGTCACCCTGATTTTTTTACCGTGCCCGGCGAGTGCTTCGTCCGCCGAGTTGTCAAGCACTTCCTGAATAACGTGCAAGGGGCTATCGGTGCGGGTGTACATGCCTGGGCGTTGTTTGACAGGTTCCAGGCCTTTCAAGACGCGAATGGAGCTTTCAGAGTAGGCTGCGTTGATTTGGGTTGCCATGATTTTTGTGCCTTGATGCCTTTCGATATTTTTAACCAGGATTCCTCAGTTGACCGCTTATTATTTTCACTAACCCGTTATAAAAATTGATATTTTATCGTTTATCGTTCCCACGCTCCTGCGTGGGAACGCAGTCCCCGAGCGCTCCTGTGCCCACTGTCTTACCCAACGTACAGAACGTTCCCACGCAGGAGCGTGGGAACGATAAAAAAAAATTTCAAAAAATGTAGCGATCAACGCAATGCCAGAGCGCGTTATAGCCGAATTTGTATCATTTTTGACGTGGGAATTTTTTCGTTCATCGCTTGTGCCACTGGCTGTCCCAGGTTGCGCAGTATGTCTCGCACCATCTGCACCCGGTCTTTGACATGGGGCAATTCACGCTCAATGCGCAATTTTTCATTGCCTACCAGTTTGATGTGCTTGTTTTTCTGAACCATTTGAATGATTTTGTCAGGGTCAATCGGTGGGTTTTTCTGAAAGGTCAGCGTCATCATCTGAGGTGCAGCATCCACCCTGACCACACCGTAGGGCTGGCTTAAAACTCTCAAACGATGGATATCCATGAGCGTTTGCGCAGGCGCTGGCAGTTTGCCAAAGCGGTCAATAATTTCTTCCAGCAAGGCATCCATTTGATGACTGGTTGTAGCTGAAGCCAGTTTTTTATAAAAGCTCAAGCGCACATGCACATCACCACAATAGTCATCGGGCAACAAGGCTGGCGCGTGCAGGTTGATGTCGGTGGTGACATTCAAAGGGCCCAGCAGGTCTGGCTCTGTGCCGGCTTTGAGGCATCGCACTGCTTCACTGAGCATTTCGTTGTAAAGCTGAAAGCCAACTTCAAGCATATTGCCGCTTTGGTTTTCACCCAAAATCTCACCAGCACCCCGAATTTCAAGGTCGTGCATGGCCAAATAAAAACCGCTGCCCAGTTCTTCCATGGCCACAATGGCATCCAAACGTTGCTGCGCATGTTTGGTCAGGCTTTGCTGGTCAGTCACCATCAGGTAAGCATAGGCTTGGTGGTGACTTCTGCCCACACGACCACGCAACTGGTGCAATTGGGCCAGGCCAAATTTATCAGCGCGGCTCATGACAATGGTGTTGGCGGTGGGTACATCAATACCGGTCTCGATGATGGTGGAACACAACAGCACATTGCTGCGTTGGGCTACAAAGTCGCGCATCACACCTTCTAACTGGCGCTCAGGCATTTGACCGTGGGCCACGGCAATACGGGCTTCAGGCAGCAATTCTTCAAGTCTTAAACGGCGGTTTTCAATGGTGTCCACTTCATTGTGTAAAAAATAGACCTGCCCGCCACGCTTTAACTCACGCAAAACGGCCTCACGAATCACGCCATTACCTTCCGTTCTCACAAAGGTTTTGATGGCCAGACGGCGTTGTGGTGCAGTGGCAATCACGCTTAAATCACGCAGACCTTCCAGTGCCATGCCCAGTGTGCGCGGAATGGGGGTGGCCGTGAGGGTGAGTACATCCACTTCGGCGCGAAAGGCTTTCATTTTTTCCTTGTGGCGTACACCAAAACGATGCTCTTCGTCGATGATGAGCAAGCCCAAATCTTTGAATTGGGTAGATTCGCTGAGCAACTTGTGCGTACCTACCACAATATCAATGGTGCCATCGGCCACACCTTTGAGTGAGGCAGTAATTTCCTTGCCTGATCTAAAGCGGCTCATCTCGGCCACCTTGACAGGCCATTTGGCAAAGCGATCGACAAGCGTTTGGTAATGCTGCTCTGCCAAGAGCGTGGTAGGGGCTAACAATGCCACCTGTTTGCCTCCTGTGATAGCAATGAAAGCAGCGCGCAAGGCCACTTCGGTTTTACCAAAACCCACATCGCCACACACCAGCCTGTCCATGGGGCGTGGGCTGATCATGTCTTGAATGACCGCGTGAATGGCAGCTTGCTGGTCAGGGGTTTCTTCAAAACCAAAGTCGTTGGCAAAAATTTCGTAATCATCTGCTGAGTATCGAAATGCAAAGCCTTCTCGTGCTGCTCTGCGTGCATAAATGTTAAGCAGTTCGGCAGCAGAATCGCGCACCTGTTCGGCTGCACGGCGTTTGGCTTTGTCCCACTGGCCGCTTCCCAATTTGTGCAGCGGTGCTTCGTCCGGACTGACGCCGGTGTAGCGGCTGATCAATTGCAACTGACTGATGGGCACGTACAGCGTGGCTTTGTCGGCGTATTCCAGGTGCAAAAATTCCTGCATGTCAGCGTCGCCATTGGGCAGTGTGTTGCCCACATCCAGAGGGATCAGACCGCGGTAACGGCCAATGCCATGGGCACTATGCACCACGGGGTCGCCTATTTTTAATTCGCTCAAGTCACGGATGAGTGCTTCAACATCACTCAATTTCTCCTGCTTTTTGCGTCGGCGCGTAGTGGGGGTGATGGCGAACAGTTCTGTCTCTGTCACAAAGTCAATGCCCTCGTCCAGCCAACCAAAACCGTTGGCCAGACTGCATGTGGCTATGCCCATTTTTTCGTGGCTGTGCAAAAAGTCGTCGAGCGAATCAAACGTTGGCAACTCGAAACTGCTGTGATGCAAAAAGTCAAGCAAACTTGCACGACGGCCATCGCTTTCTGCCAACACCAAAATTCGATGGCTGGTGTTTTGGATGTGTTGGTTAAGTCTTGCAAGAGGTTCATCAGCGCCCCGCTCGACGGTCAGGTTTCCTAAGCGCACAAAATGTTGATTGTCTTGTTCGTCGGGTGTTGAACGCAAGGCCAGTTGCGCATGGTGGTTCACCCGCGTATAAAACTGCTCGGAACTTAAAAACAGGGTACCGGGGGGCAGAACGGGGCGATCCAGGTCGCCTTGCGCCAAACGGTAGCGCTCGTTCGTATCTTTCCAAAAATGTGAAAAAGCCGGCTCCAAATCGCCATGCAGCACGATCGTGGCATCTTTGCCCAGGTAATCGAACACCGTGGCTGTGTCTTCAAAAAACAGGGGCAGGTAATACTCAATGCCGGCAGTGGCCATGCCGCTGCCAATGTCTTTGTAAATCCGGCTTCGAGTGGGGTCGCCATCAAACAGTTCACGCCAACGATTGCGAAAACGCTTGCATGATTCGTCGTCCATTGGAAACTCATGCCCGGGCAACAGTCGCACTTCAGGCACCGGGTAGAGGCTGCGCTGGGTATCAGGGTCAAAAGTGCGGATGCTGTCAATCTCATCGTCAAATAAATCAACACGATAGGGCACAGGGCTGCCCATGGGGAACAGGTCAATCAAGCCACCCCGCACGGCATATTCACCCGGACTCACCACTTGCGTCACGTTGCTGTAGCCTGCCAGTGTCAGTTGGGCTTTCAGCTTGGCATCATTGAGTTGTTGTTTGACTTTGAAATGAAACGTAGTCCCCGCTAAAAATCCAGGCGGTGCTAGCCGGTAAAGGGCTGTTGTCGCACTGACCAAAACCACATCAGCACCTGTGGCTTTGTCGTGCTGACTGATGCGCCAAAGGGTGGCCAATCGTTCGCTGATCAAATCCTGGTGCGGTGAAAAAGTGTCATATGGCAAAGTTTCCCAATCAGGAAACAACACACAGCGAAGGCCCGGTGCAAAAAAAACCATCTCATCCATCAACCGCTGGGCATCTGATGCGTCAGTCGTGACGATAACTGTGACCTTGCCAATGGCTTTTTCGCGCAGTGCCAGGTGTGCCAACAGTAGTGCGTCAGAAGAACCTGTAGGACGGGGCAGTGAGTAGCGCTTGCCGAGGGTGAGTTTGGGTATATCCATACGTTTTGACCAGTGCAAATGCCAACACCCCGCACGACAATGTGCAGGGTGTTGGCATTTGCACTGGATTTTAGGATAGGGTCAATAATAAGCACAGATGGCAAAATTGACGTAATCGAGAAGGATACTTTGATAGGGGGCATAAAATCTAAAACGCATTGCCCACGCAAATGCCCCTAGCCAGGGGGGCGTTTCAAAGTGATGTGGTGCAATACAAAAACCAAATCCCCCCTAACCCCCCTT
>CAIYWD010000004.1 GCA_903929815.1 uncultured beta proteobacterium | reverse complement strand
TCAAAGGGGGGAATGAGAACGGTTAGCCTATTTGGGCAAAGCGCTGTATTTGTCCCCCCTTTGAAAAAGGGGGGTTAGGGGGGATTTGGTTTTTGTATTGCACCACATCACTTTGAAACGCACACGGGGCGTGACGGGTGCGTTTCAAACTGATGTAAAAATGTATGCACAAAACCTGGGAGCGAGGGCATCTTGCCCTAGAAACATCTCAGGGGAGACGCCCTCTCTCCCAAGAATAATGCTATGATTTTTGCTGTATTTCACATCAAGAAATCAGCCTCTAACGCACGTCCCACTTGCGTAGATCGCTATGATTTTTGCAACTTAGACCAGGCATGGCCGACATCACATCACTTTGAAATGCACCCAAAAATCACTCTCATTCCTTGCCTGGTAGGGTTTATGATGTATATTTGGCAAGGGATTCATGTCCTAATTCAAGTTAGGATATGGTCAACAATAAGTTGTGCATTTGGCCGTCGGAGTTGGGATGCAATGCCAGGCGAAAATCGCGCAGTGTGGCCAACCACATCAGCAATTTGTAACGACGCAGTGCGCCCAAATCTGACGGCCAAATGCACAACTTATTATTGACCATATCCTAAATGCGAAACTTATTTTTATTTCTGACCACATCCTTATATCCTGGTGGATGGGTACTTATTTTTCTGAAGTGAGGACACAATGAAACGTATGAAGTTGCCGATGTATGGCATTTCCCTGGCGGTCTGCGCACTCCTGATCCTGGGTGGTTGCAAAGATGGAGAGCAAAAACCAGCCAATGACACAAGCACTGGTTTCCCACGTACCCAGACGTTGTATCTGGCCGGTTCCCAATGGGGCGACCCCAATTCTTTCAATCCTTTGGCCGATTGGCCTGCCTGGCCTATCAATGACCGCTTCAACTTGGTTTATGAACCTCTGCTCGCCTATAACACCCTGAGTGGTCAGATCGAACCCCTGCTTGGCAAACTCGTTGGCCAATCTGCCGACAGTATCTTGGTGGTACTCAATCCTGCTGCCAAGTGGAGCGATGGCAAGGCAGTGACCTCGACCGATGTCAAATTTGTCTATGAGCTTGGCAAACGCTACAAAAGCGCTGCGACCACTCACGTTCTCGACTACATCTCTGACATCAAAGTTGACATCATCGACGATGCCGGTGTCAAGGCAGAACAATTGACCTTTATGATCAACAAGGCAGGTCGCAACAACCCGCTCGTGGCCATGGATATCCTGCAGGCCATCCGCATCGTTCCTGCCCACGTCTTCGAACCCCAGCTTGCCAAGCTCAAAGGTCTGGCCGAAGTTCTTAAACTGAAGATGGACAGTTCGCCTGTTGTTTCTGGCCCCTACAACCTCCTCACCTATTCCAACGAAAAAATTGTCCTGAAGCGCCGCGCTGACTACTGGGGCAATGCAGCTCTCTACCAAGGCAAGCTGCCTGCCCCGGAATATGTGATTCATCCCATCTACAAGAGCAACGATGCTTTTGCCATCGCTTTGCAAAAGGGCGATCTTGATGCCTCACAGACCTTCATTCCACGTATCTGGCTCAAGAACAAGGATAACGTCAAGACCTGGTACGACAAACCGCCTTATTTCGTGCCAGGCTCTATTCCCATGCTCTTGATCAACACGACCAAGAAACCATTGGACGATCGTAACTTTCGCCGCGCCATGGCCTATGCCATGGACTACCAAGCCATCAAGGAACTCGCTGTTTCTGGTTACAGCCCTGACATGAAGCCTGGTCTCATCATGCCCTTTGGCATCGAAGGCAAGTTTTATAACGATGCCTCTGCCAAGACTTCAGGTACTGTGTTCAATCTCGAAGAATCCAAAAAAATTCTGGCTGCCAGCGGGTACAAGTCCGTATTCAAGAGCGATGGCACGCTCGACTCTATGGTCGATGCCAAGGGTAATCGTGTCCCCACCCTTTACATCAAATCCCCTGCAGGCTGGTCTGATTGGGAGGCCATGGTGTCCATCGCTGTCAAAGGCATGCGATCTGCTGGTATCGATGTGCGTGAAGGCTTTGTTGATGCAAGTCTTTACTGGCCAGCTTTGCCATCAGGTGACTTTGATCTGATCATGCACAAGCCAGCCGCCGCCGTCACGCCGTCTTTGCCTTGGAGCCGTTTTGAGTCCATCATGTCTTCACGCAACTGGGCACCTGTGGGCAGCAACAAGATGAACGAGAACCAGGGTCGCTACAACAACCCCAAGTCCAGCACCTACAACCCCAGGGTTGATGATCTCCTGAAACTCATCCCCACTCTCTCTGATCAAGCTGCCCAGAAAGCTGCCTATACAGAGCTGAACACCATCTTTATGCAAGACCAGCCCGCGCTACCCCTTTGCCTGTTGCCCGAGCAGTTCTACGAGTTCAGCACCAAGCATTGGACGGGTTGGCAAAATGAAAAGAACCCCATTGCTCCACCTCTGCTTCCATGGATTGGTGCTGCTACCAAGGCGCTCTGGCAGCTCAAACCCGTCAAGTAAGTTCGGTATCAAGGGATTCGCATGCTGAAAAACCACCCCACACTCCGCTACATTCTTCATCGTGGCGGATGGTATTTCCTGACCTTTCTCGTCGCGGTCACGATCAATTTCTTCCTCCCTCGCTTAGGCTCTGGCAATCCGGTGGACATCATTATGGGCAAGGTGAGTACGTCTTCCGTGGAAGCAGCCAAGGACAAGGAAGAGGCCTATCTGAAGGAGTTTGGGTTGGTACGGGTGGACGATTCTGGCAATATTGAGCGCGATGCTGAAGGTCGGCCTGTCAAGGCTTCAAGCCTTCAGCAGTTTGGCAACTATCTGATCATGAGCCTTCAGGGTGACTTGGGAACTTCTTTCCAGAAATACCCCAAAAAAGTCATGGACGTCATCGTTGAAGCCGTGCCTTGGACATTGGCCCTGCAATTGCCCACCATCGTTTTTGGGTGGTTCGTGGGCAATTTTCTTGGCGCTTTGGCTGCTTATCGGCGCGGTGCTTTCGACAAGGTATTTTTCCCCATGGCCTTGCTGATCAGCGCCTTCCCCTTCTTTGTCTTTGGCATGTTGCTTGTTTATTATTTTTCTGTTGTGCTTGGCTGGTTTCCGGCCATGGGGGGGTATTCGAGCGATTTGGTGCCCAGTTTTTCTTGGGCATTTTTCTCCTCGGTATCTTATTTTTATGTGCTGCCCTTCTTCTCGATCTTTTTAATTCTGGCCGGCGGTCAGGCCATCGGCATGCGATCCATGGGCATCTATGAATTGGGTACCGACTACATCAAATATGCCAAGTGGCTGGGGCTGAAAGAACATAAAATTTTGTTGTACCTTTTTCGCAATGCCATGCTGCCGCAACTCACTGGCTTAGCCCTTTCGCTAGGCACCATGATTGGCGGTGCGCTCATTACCGAAATGATTTTCTCTTACCCCGGACTCGGCATGGCCATGCTTAGCGCCATCCAGAACAACGACTACCCCATGATTCAGGGTTGTACGCTTCTTGTCACCGTCAGTGTGCTCATTGCAAACTTCACGGTGGATATCATGATTGGCTTTTTGGATCCTCGCGTCAAAGCGGGCATGCAAATGGAATGAAAACCCCTCTATGAAACTGCTAAGCAACCTCCTGAAATCTCCCATGTTTGTGATTGGCATGGTGCTTTTTATTGCCACCATTCTTATCGCACTGGTCGGACCCCTTGTCTATAACGTCAATACCAACCAGGTCTCAGGTCCCTATGCCGCCCCGGGCACCATGGGCACCTGGACAGACCCACAGTCCGGCCAAATCATTCAACCTTACCTTTTGCTCGGCTCTGACAATATGGGGCGCGACAACATCTCTCTTTTGATCATGGGTTTGCGTTCTTCGCTTTACGTTGGCCTTTTGGCGGGCGTGATTGCGACGACCCTTGGCACTTTAATTGGCATTTACGGTGGCTTTAGAGGCGGCTGGATTGATGATGCGCTCAATTCTGTCACCAACCTTTTCATTGTGATTCCCTCTTTCGTCGTTTTGATTTTGATCAGCTCAAGCCTCTCAAATGGTCGCTCACTAACACTGATTGGACTCATCATTGGCATGACAACCTGGACATGGTCTGCGCGTGCGGTGCGTGCGCAGTCTGCCGCCCTCAAAAGCCGTGACCATATTTCGTTGGCCCGCATGAACGGCGACAACACGCTAGTTATCCTGGTCAAGCACATCCTGCCCTACCTACTCTCTTATGTGTTCATGGTGTTTATCCTGCAGATCGCATCTGGAATTCTGTCTGAAGCTGCCATCTCCATGATTGGCCTGGGACCTCTGGATACCCAGTCTCTGGGTGTGATTTTGAATGATGCCAAGAGCAATGGCGCACTGGGCGACGGTGTCTGGTGGGCTTTCTTCCCTGCATCGATTTTCATCACCTTGATTGTGTTTGCACTGTATTTGATCAACACGTCCATGGAAGGGGTGTTTAACCCCCGCCTGCGTAAATAGGATATCTTGATGGCTACTTTTGAAGTTGATCATTTGAGTCTGCATTACCTGACTCGTTTTGGACAAAAAGTTCATGCGGTGTCCGATGTTTCTTTCACCATGGAAAAAGGTGAGATTCTGGGTATCGCGGGCGAATCTGGCTGCGGCAAGTCCACACTTGTCAATGGCCTCATGGGGCTGTTTATTCCGCCTCTCTACCCTACCGGTGGCGATGTGCGCGTGAATGGCGAATCCCTGATGAACCGCACACCCGAAGACATTCGCTCCAATGTGTTGTCCCGCAAGGTCTCCATGATTCCCCAGGGAGCTTTCAACGCCCTGAATCCGACCCGTCGCGTGAAAGACATCGCTGCCGATGTGATTGCCGCGCATGAACAGGTGGGTGGAAACAACAAGGCCATCTACCAGCGCCTGCGCGACCGTTTCGATTTGTTCGGTATGGATACCGAGCGCATCCTTAATTCTTTCCCTATCCAGTTGACTGCTGGTGAACGCCAACGTTCCGTGATTGGCATTTCCACCCTGCTCAACCCCCAGATGGTGATTGCCGACGAGCCAACTTCGGCACTCGATGTGAGTACGCAAAAGGTCGTTATCCGAATGATCTTTGATTTGCTGGACAAAGACATCTTCTCCACCATGATTTTCATCACCCATGAACTGCCACTGTTGCGCCATGTGGCCAACAACATCGCCATCATGTATGCCGGCGAGATTGTGGAGAAAGGCAGCACCGAACACATCGTGTTTGATCCCCGTCATCCCTACACTCAAGCCCTGATGGGTGCCATGCTCAGCGCAGAAGCCGGGCAACGGCAAAAGAAACCCGTGGCCATTGAAGGCGCTCCCCCCAATCTGGCCAATCCCATCAGCGGATGCCGTTTTGCCGAGCGCTGCCCCGTAGCACGCCCCGAATGTAAACGCCAGGAACAAACTATCCGCATGGTCGGTGACCGTCAGGTGAGGTGCAACTATGCCGAGTAAACCACCGATTTTTTCCGCCAAGCATGTGTCAATGACCTTTGGACACGGCAAAAAAATCTGTCACGCTGTTCGTGATGTGAGCTTTGATATTGCCGATGGCGCGATTGTTTCCGTCGTAGGCGGTTCGGGTTGTGGCAAGAGCGTACTGGCCAAAATCATGCTGGGCCTCTACAAACCTACATTGGGGAATTTTCAGTACCAGGGCCACCCCATTACCAATCAGCGTGACCACTGGAACGAAGTGCAGTCGGTGTTTCAGGACCCCTTTAGCTGCTTTAACCAATTTTTCACCATCCGCTCCCAGCTCAAGGATGCTTTTGGCATCCTGAAAAACAAACCTGCCAAATCCGAAATTGACGACCGCGTTGACGCAGCGTTGCGCGCCGTCAATGTGCAGCCAACCGAAATTGTAGGCAAATACCCCTTTGAGTTGTCAGGTGGCCAGATGCAGCGCATGTTGCTTGCCCGCATCTTCGCCCTGCGCCCCAAAGTTCTGGTGGCCGACGAACCTACCTCGATGGTTGATGCCTGCGTGCGTGCCAACATCCTCGATTATTTGATGAAGCTCAAACAAGAGCTAGGTATGACCATTGTCTTTGTCACCCATGATATTGGCCTTGCTTATTATGTCAGCGACCAGATTTTCATCATGCATGAAGGGCGAATTGTTGAATCAGGCATCCCTGATGCCGTGGCTTTAAAGCCCAAACATCCGGTGACTATTCAATTGATTGATGATATTCCGGATATTCATAAGGATTGGATTAAGCGGTGAGGGGTGGATAAACTGAGTCACTAGCGGCGCATCTGGGTAGGCGTGACGATGCGGCCAAGCTACTGCCTGCAAGGAGAATCAACACCCCCAGACGTGTCGCTTTTAGCTCAATCGGATGTGTAGCGCCAGGCTGGCGAAATAATTCGACCTGTACGATTGATTAGGCCGATTTTCTGCCCAAATCGGATTAATAGTGCATTTTTGCAGCCGTTGTTGGATGAGAGCGTTGAATCTAAGTTTAACGATATGGCAGTTTTGCCACCCCGAATCATGAACCACGCCCTATCCATCGGCACACCCATCACTGCCGACGTATTGTTTGGTGATCACCCGTTCTGTGTAATTTTTGATACTTTTTCAAGAAAGACATAACAATCCATGTGATGACAAGCAACACAATATCTGCAGCAAGCGTGTACGAAAAATTTAAAACTGATTGAAAGGCAAAATCAGTAAAAGTATCACATACAGCGAAAAAGAAGGTCATGAGCGGGACGATGAATGCTGCGAGAGCAGGCACCACCACGGCCAGTATAAAAATCGGATGAGTCCACGATCGCAATCCACTGCGGTCATATCCTGAATGGTCAAGCCGACTGAGTTTGTACCGGCCGTTGTGATGTGAAGGAATGTGTGTCACTTTATTAACCCAATCTTTCTGGATGGATGGTGCATAAAAGTTGTTACGGACAAGTCAAAAAAATGGAACGAATCATGGATCACATCTGGTGGCGTGAAATTCTTCGCTGTCATCATCCCAGATTCCTCAGTTGAACGCGCCCGAGTGGGCTACTGGCGGCGCGTCTGGGTAGGCGTGACGACGGCCGCAGGCTACTGCCTGCAAGGAGGAACAACACCCCCAGACGTGTCGCTTGTAGCTCAATCGGGTGCATAGCGCTCTCACCCAAAGGGTACACTTCCATCGAAGTCACAAATATCAATTTTCATAACAGTTTAGTGAAGATAATAAGCGGTCAACTGAGGAATCTAGGATCATAGTCCATGATCCTATGACTCCTCAGTTGACCCTATCCTTAGGATAGGGACAACAATAAGTTCCGCATTGGGCCGTCAGAGTTGGGATGCAATGCTAGGCGCAAATCGTGCGGTGTGGCCCAGCCACATAAGCGATTTGTAACAACGCAGTGCGCCCAAATCTGACGAGCCCAATGCGGAACTTATTGTTGACCCTATCCTTATTATCTTCACTACGTCGCGCCTACCCTGATGCGCCGCCAGTAGCCCTCTCGGGCGCGTTCAAAGTAATTTTGGATTATGCATACCCAAAACCTAAAATGACGACATGAAGAGTCTTTCGACTGCCACATACAGCACGCCAGAGTCTACTGAGATGCTCTTAAAAGCACGTGCGTTTGCTGAGCCTTTGGTGCTGGGTGAAGTGCTCGATACGGGTGAGAACATGCTCTCCCACGCCGATGCAATGGCTGTGATTTTGAAAGGCATTGGTTGCTCTGAGACTGTGCAGGCTGCCAGTTATTTGGTCTATGCCTGTGACCACCTGAACAAACCGCAAGAGCTGATCACCAAAGCCTTTGGTGACAACCTATCAGCGTTGGTGATGGAAACCAACAAGCTGATTCGGATACAGCGCCAGTCCCGATTGCTGCAATTGAGCGGTTCTACCCACACACAATCGACCTTGGGTGTTGTTCAGACCGAAAGTGTTCGCAAAATGCTGCTGGGGTTTTCGCGTGACCTGAGGGTGGTGTTGCTGCGGCTGGTGTCGCGTTTACAAACATTACGCTTTTTTGCTGCAATCAAACTGCCTTTGCCGGATGGCCTGGCTGCAGAGTCCCTTCAGGTGTTTGCAAAATTGGCCAATCGCTTGGGGATATGGGAAATCAAGTGGGAGATGGAAGACCTGGCTTTTCGTTTTTTAGAGCCTGACACCTATCGCCAGGTTGCCTGTCTGCTCCATGAAAAGCGCACTGAACGTGAAGCCCATGTCGAGCATTTGCGCAGTCAGCTAGAACAAGACTTGAACGCCCATGGCTTGCACACTCAGGTATCGGGCCGTCCCAAGCACATCTACAGCATTGTGAAAAAAATGCGGGGCAAGTCGCTGGGGTTTGAGCAGGTGTATGACCTTCAGGCCCTGCGCATTGTGGTGGCCAGCGTACCAGAGTGTTATGGCGCTCTGAGTTGGATTCACAGCCATTTCACATCTTTGCCCCAGGAGTTTGATGACTACATCGCTCGTCCCAAGGTGAACGGTTATCAATCACTGCACACCGTGGTGACTGATGCCACAGGGCATCCGACCGAAATTCAGATTCGCACCCAAGCCATGCACGATCATGCCGAAAACGGCATGGCTGCACATTGGGCCTACAAGGAAGCTGGCACAAAAGGCTATGCGGGCGTGTCTGCTGCCAGTGAATACGATGCCAAAATTGCCGTATTGCGCCAGTTATTGGCTTGGGAGCGTGATCTGTCTGGCACTCAGCCGCAAACTCAGTCGCTGCTTGACGATCGCATTTACGTATTGACACCTGATGCCTCCGTTGTGGAACTACCACGGGGTGCGACGGCAGTAGATTTTGCCTACAGTTTGCATACCAGTCTGGGGCATCGCTGCCGGGGGTCGCGTGTAGATGGGGTCATGGTGCCGATGAACACAGCGCTTCAAAACGGCCAGACGGTTGAAATCATTGCAGTTAAAGAAGGGGGGCCGTCTAGAGACTGGCTTAACCCCGATTTGGGCTACTTGATAAGCCACCGCGCCAAAACCAAGGTACGTGCCTGGTTCAATGCACTGGCTTTGAGTGAGACTGTGGCTAGGGGCCGTGAAGCCGTTGGAAAATTGCTTCAGCGTGAGGGAAAAACCAGCATCAATCAAGATGACCTGGCTGCTCAACTGGGGTTTGATCATGCCAATGCGTTGTTTGAAGAAGTTGGCAAGGACGAATTTTCCTTGCGAAAAATCGAGTTACTCTTGCGCCCGCCACAAGAGCCTCAGTTTGATGCCAATGCCCCCATACTGCATCGGCCAAGCGCTAAAAAAACGTTCGCCAAGAGCAGTTTGCTGGTGGAGGGCGTTGATTCTGTGATGACACAACTGGCCAAGTGTTGCAAACCTGCCCCTCCCGATGCCCTGTGTGGCTTTGTCACACGTGGCAAAGGCGTGAGCGTCCACCGCGCCGATTGCACGAACGTGCGCGAAATGGTCACACGGCATGAAGATCGCCTGATTGATGTGGAATGGGGTTTGACGCAGACGGGTGAAGGCTTGGTTTATCCTGTGGATATAGCCGTACAAGCACAAGACCGCCAAGGTTTGTTGCGCGATATTTCAGAGGTGTTTACCAAAGAAAAAATGAACGTGACAGGCGTGCAAACCCAGTCCATCAAAGGCACGGCATGGATGACTTTTACTGTGGAGATCAGTGATTCTGAACGCTTGCACAAGGTGTTGGGGATGGTGGCAGCGCTATCGGGTGTTTATGGGGCACGCAGACGCTGATCTGACTGTCGTGGCATCGCACAAGCCCTATCATGAAAGGCTGGCTGGGAGACCAATGGGCACGTTGTTACTTTTTGATTTGACAGTCGCCCTGATCGCTTCATGTTCAAAGAATCAAGCCTTACTAAGGAATGGTTACTGACACTTTTAGGGAAAACCCTTAGTTTTCACATAGGGAAATCCCTAGTATTAAATCGTTACCTAGGGCAGTTACTCGACTTACATTACGGAAAAGCGTATTCATCCATGCGTTTTCGATTTCTGTGTATTCACATTTTTACTTCCATCAGGAGCATATTTCATGAGTCAAATTGCAAAAACCTTCACACTCTCGGCATGCGCCTTGGCTGCGTCCCTGTTGATCAGCGCCTGCGGCGGCGGTACGGGTGTGATTGATACCGTGGTACCAACAGTAGATATTGTGGGAAGCCTTGGCGCTACCCCAGGTACGGTGGAATTTAAGTTTACTTTTAGTGAAGATGTTGGTCAATCATTTGTCGTCGAGGATGTGGTGATCTCTGGTGACACGACAGCAGCGACTTTGACAAGATCAGATGCAATACGCTACACCTTGGTGGTAACGCCTAAAGCTGCAGGTACATTCAAGGCAACCGTGCCAGTTGGCAAGTTTCAAGATACGGCAAACAACGCAAGTATTGCAGAGTTTTCATCATTACCGTTCACCTACACCACCACTGGTGACACCACGAAGCCTACTGTCGGGATTGCATCTGTCGTTAATACCAATGGTACAGTGACCCTGACCTATACGTTCAGCGAAGAGATCACGGGCTTTACAAAGGACGACGTGATTGTTTCAAGTGGAACGAAGGCCGATGTCGTTAAATCAGCATCAGATCCAAAGGTGTACACGCAGGTGATAACACCCGGCACGATTGATCAGACACTGACTGTCTCCATGCTTGCTGGCGCATTCACAGACTTGGCTACGATTCCCAATGCCAGCGATGCCGTAGCACCCAAAACCATTAACCTTGATTCATCTGTTTCACTGATGAGTTTTGAGGGAACCACTGTGACGCCTTATCCTTGGGGTCTGGGCACCGGATATGCCAAGACAGAACTCGAGCCGGAAGTGACGAACAGTACCAACAAGGTGCTCACTGTGCAAAAGGCCGGTAGTACTGCTGAAGCAGGTGGTGGCGTGGTTCTTTCCACTGTGGCCGGTGTCGAAAACACCGCTGCAGCGCAGATCATTGCACCAGCAGTGACATTGACAGGCCTCAACAAAACCGTCACAATGCGAGTTAAAGCACCAGGTGTTGCTGCGAAGGTACTTCTGAAGTTTGAAGATGCAGCGGACAGTACCAAGTTCATCCAGTTGGAGCGGACCACAACAACAAGTACGGATTGGCAAATCCTGACTTTTGAATTTCCAGTGCTAAGCGATGTGACCTACAACAAGATGACACTGTTCCCAGGTTTTGGTGAAACTGCTGCAAGAACCTTCTACATTGATGACATCAAGTTGATTCCCTCCCCATCAACAGCACTGGTCACGATGGATGAATCTAATGTTACTGCGGGTGCTTTTGGTAAGGCGACGGCAGATTTGAAGACTGAAATAGTCAATGGTCTTCCTAATAAAGTGGTTGAAGTTATTAACCCTGTCGGTGCGGAAGATTGGGCGGGTATCGTGCTTGGGTTTAAAACAGTGACCATTGGCACTGTTATCACCCCGATCATCACGACAGGTATTGATGAATCTGCGTTGAAGGCTACCAACCTGAAATGGACAATGAGGGTTTTCTCGCCCGCCAAGGATATTGCGGTTCGCATCAAGCTCGAAGATGTTCGTACCCTTGACGGCATTGTTTACAATCCTAATAATGTTAATTTGCACAGAGTTGAAGTTGATGTGAAGACAACCGTGGCAAATGCTTGGGAAGTTTTGACTTTTGATTTTTCAAAGGTTAATTCCGGAACTCCTGCGTTTCGTCCTGACTACGCTTACAACAAGGTTGTGGTGTTCTTTAATGCCGATCAAAAGAAAACAGCAACCCAAACATTCCGTTGTGATGATTTGAGGGTTCTGAACTAAGTCACCTGTACTCCGAAAGGGGTATTTCTTTTAGCCCTGGTGACTGGCACTAACTCCGGCAATCTTGTGCAGCCGGAGTTAGTGCGGTGCATATTCAAATAATTTGTATCGTTATGTCAATATGCTGTTGGCTGTTTTCGTGTATTTGTGCTGGTTTTGTTTTCAAGACAAAATAATGGGCGCAATATCGTTTAAACAGTTTGACTGCACTCATTTTTCCTGCATTGTTGCGGGATGGTTCATTTAATTTGGGAGTTCCCATGGAATTTAAACTTCGTCTTATTCCCGCGGCTATTGCAGCAATGATGTTGGCAGCTTGCGGTGGCAGTGGTTCTGGGTCGCCTACCGATGTATCTACAGGTGGTGTGGCTGTGGATGGTTATTTGGTTGGTTCAAAAGTGACTTGCGACAAAAACAGCGACTGGAAGGCTGTCGATGATGAAACCAATGTTCTTACGGTTGCAGATGGTAAATTCACTTTTGTACAACGATGCGAGTACGGGCTTATCCTCAGTGGCGGCACCAGTTCTGACACGCTGCTACCGTTTGTTGGCATCATTAAAGCCCCTGCGTATTCGCGTGTCTTGTCGCCTCTAACGACACTGATTGCAGATGGCGCGACTCCGGCGCAAGTGATTGCTGCGCTCGCCCTTGCGTCTGACACTGATCTGCTTGCGACCGACCCCGTCGCAGTGGCTGGTGACACTCCAGACCTGCTTATAAAGACGCTCGCCGTACAACACCTGTTGCAAAAAGTGTCAGAAATGCTGGCAAGCCTCGCGTATCCGTCCCTTGATGTCGTTGCAGTTGAAGCAGTGAACCCCATTTACGACGAAGTGGCCAAGTCTTTCGCCATAGCCTTGCAGACTGGATCACCGTTTATCGTTACTGGAACAACGCCTGCGACATTTGATATCAGTCGTGTGAACGCTTGGATCAAGGCTGCTGCAGAGTCAGCTTCCATGCCAGATGCAGTCAAAGCAGCCATCACCGGTGATGGCAAGCTTGGCGCTGCACGTTTGGCCAACGCTGCCAGCAAAGCTCTGGCGACTCAGGCCAATGCTTACCTTGCAGCTAGTGACAGAGACAGCGTTGAACTCGTCACAAAAGCCCAGCAAGCAAGCCCTGCTGTTGCGAACGCGATCAAAGCGGTGGTCGTTGGCGGCGTTTTGGGTTCGGCGTCAACCGACAGTGCGGTGTCTACCTTGGCCGACGAAATCACTAACCGACTGACTGACGCAGTAGCCCCCATACTCACTCTTCGTGACGACACTGCGGCTGTCACAGCCACGGGTCCAGTGACCTTTTACTTTGATGTCAATGAAGATGTTGGTCGTATTTTTAAGGCAACCGATATTTCCGTGACCAACGGCACCATGGGTGACATTGTCAAAATAGATGCCAAGCACTACAGCATGGTGGTAACACCTGAGGCCAATGCAGTGAAAACCATCACTGTGACAGTGCCCGCCAAGACATTCACAGACATGGCAGGCAATATGAATGACACTGAAGTCAAAGCGACGCAGGCTTATAACACCACTACAGAGGTCCTGCAAGATACGATCTTGGCCGCCTTTGGTGGTGGTGTTACTGATCAGTTTGGTCCTTATGGTGGTTCAGAGGTCAAGATTGACGTGGCTCCAGCGGGTGGAGACGGGGATGCGCTCAAGATTGTCAAGCCGGCTAACGCTATGGTCGATGGGGTCGTGGTGACTTGGGGCGGTGCCTGGTACGTTCTTCGTGACAATGCTGCCATTCCTTTTGCGGCCAACCGCAAAACCATCACTGCCCGTGTCTATTCAAGTAAGTCACCTTCAGAGATTGAATTGAAGGTAGATGATCACAATCCATTGGTAGTGGGCAGTAAGGCAACATCAGAGCCTAAGGCTGTCGCTTCGTTCACGGGCCCCGCCAATACCTGGCAAACACTCACTTGGGTATTGAATGATGTGGATGTTGCAAAGGTCTATAAAACCATCGCCATCACACCCGATGCTAATGTGACTACCAGCGGTCAGACCTACTACATCGACGACATCAAGCTGCTTGCAGCCTCTGGCAACACGGTTGAAGCACCTGAACTCACCATCACAGATGCAGAAGCCGCTACCATAACAACAAGTGATGTCAAGTTTTATTTCCAGTTCACCAAAGCGATAGACTTGACGAGCCTGGATGTAGCGACAGAAATCGTTGTCACAAAGGGTACGCTGAGTGGGTTTGCTGAGGATACATCGAAGCCTTATCTGTACTCTGCCACTGTGAAGCCAACACCCAACAGCTCAGGCACCATGACGGTCACCGTTGCCAAAAATGCGTTCAAGGATGCTACCGGTCTTTTCAACACCAAGGAGGCCACGCGTTCTCAAGACTTCGATACAAGGGTAGATCCAAACAGCTACCTGTATGTTGCCAACAACAGCATGACACTGGTTGATGGTTCAACATCGACTCCTTTCACCATGGCCGGGTTTCAACTCACAGGGATCGATGTCAAGTGGCCTATGTCCACTGCGGCTAAATTGACGTTCAATTTGGCTCAAACTGGCACGCCTTTTGTGTCGGGTACGTTCAACGCAGCGGTTTCCATTGCGCAAGAATTACCTGCTGGCACAGGTTTGGTCAAGGCCTACATCAAGAATGTCAGCGTGACCAAAACGGGCAACAGTGTTGTGATTACCGTGCCCGATGTGGCTGATGCAAAAATGTATGGTGTTTCTGCCACAAATACCAAGACGGCTGTCGTTGATTTCTCAAACACCGTTAACAAAGTGACCAATACGCTGACGACGCTGGCCGGTACGCTGAGCACGGTTGGTTTTGGTAATGTGGTCAATTACGCCATCAATGGTGTCAGTAATGACTTTACTGGCATGAGCACTTTGACGGGCAAATACAAGGTGACCATTGTGGTTGCAGATTTGCCTTTGAAGCAAGCTGACGGTACTGTGTTCCCGACAGCTACCATCTCGGTGCCGACGAAGACTGACAACAGCACCTCTGTTTCAGTGACGGGGCCAAGCTTGGTAGGCTTTATTAATCTGAAACCGTAAGCTGCTTTTGCGGAAGTACGGTGGAGCGCCCTTTCGATTTCTGTCTTGGTAAAGGGAAGTCAATCGGGTGCTAGGGTGCGCAGCACATACATAAAGCAATAGCCCTTCGGGGCTATTTTTATTGGTTTGCTGATTTTTTTTTGTGGACATGACACGATGCAAACCTATTTTAAAAATCATGCAACGTGCTGCAAACTGGTGGTGCTTGGGCTGGCGGGTTACGCCGTCTTGCCTGTTGCTGCTGCATCGCTGGACGTTTTCTTGACGGCAACGCCGGAACAAATAGCCCCCAGTGGCTACCTTGAGTTGGTGAGCGACCACATGAATGAATCTCTGGATTTTTTCAAGGTTCGTGACAGTGATCCACAGACAGCAGGCACGAAAGCGGGCAATTACCAAGGCACTTATCTCAGTGGCGCAGTCCGTCTTTTTGATAAAACGTGGCTTTCTGGCACTTTAGGTCAGCGGTCTGTCAGTAGCACATCAGACACTTACAACTACACCAATTGGCAAGTGTCTGGTTTGTATCGGTTTCTGGAGCAAAACGGCAAAGTGCCTGCCATGGCATTGCGATTGTCAGCTTGGGGAAACTACGCCAGCGCGACCGAATCCACCACAGCAGTGGTCGTGCCAGGGGCAAAACTGAACACAGCCAAGATCACTGAACCGGCTGATCGGCAATGGCAGGCAGACTGGGTTGGCACTTGGAATTTGTCTTCGGCCTTGACAGTCAGTGCCTTCATTGGCGTAGGAAAGAGTCAGTTATCTTATGGAGAACTCACTGCCACGACCACGCACAATGGCTGCAATTACAACGTGACGTTTTATGGCAACGATATCTTCAGTAGTTTGATACGCCCCTGCATGATGGGTGGTGCTATTGTTGAGGAGTTTTATGACAGCAGTGGTGAGTATGGTGTCGATGTTGCGCGTGAAATCGCCTGGAAAAGCAACTTTGCCCAGGCAGGCATCAACGGCACCTGGCAGCGTGGTCCGTGGACACTTCAGGCAGGTTATCTGCTGCATCTGGTACACCGTGAAGGTGTTGACCAGATTTTGGCTGACCGTGGCAAGCCCTTCTACACCAAAAACCACAACTTGACCTTGCAAGCCAATTACCGCATGTTCCCAGGGTGGAGCGTTTTTGGACGCGCCCAACTGACCAGTAATCTGTTTTTTAACGATATTCCAGTAAGTTACAACAGCAGCACATCCGAGCGATTTGACAGTCGGTATTCCATATTTAGCGTAGGTCTGCGTGCAGAGTTTTAGCCTGATGCTCAAACATGAAAGTGGCTGAAATTTGCTTGGATGAGCACGCATCAAACTACACTTGAAACATGAACACTTGGGACAGTGCCAAACGAGAGAAAAATCTAAAAGATCATGGCATTGATTTTGTTGATCTGGAGGGTTTTTTTGACGGTGATTTATTAACCCGTGAAGATACCCGTGAAGTTTATACAGAGCAACGGCTTCAAAGTGTCGGCGTGTTCAATGGCGTTGCTTTGTTTGTCGTGTGGACACCACGCGGCGATGATGGTGACATCCCTCATCTTATTTCAGCACGAAAGGCAGAAAATCATGAATTCAAAACTTGGCAATCACGCTACCATAAGCGTTAAGGGTCAAACGAATTGGGATCATCTCAAAGCCATGCCAGATTCTGAAATCACGTTCACAGAAGATGCGCCGCAAACTGTGCCCGCAAACTGGGCAGAGGCCGTTGCGCACCGCGGTTTGCCGGTGCCAGTCAAAAAAAAGCAAATTGCCCTGCGTGTGGACGCTGATGTCATTGAGTGGTTTCGTGCGCAAGGCAGCGGCTGGCAAACTCAAATGAATGCTGTTCTGAAAGCCTATTGCCAGGCTGTGACCCAACAACCCAATATCAACCCATAACAACATAACGCCTGTCGGGTTACGCTACGCCCACACGACCTTGTGGGAGCGACGGAAGTCTTGATGTGTAGCGGGATCATCTTTCATCATTTTTTTCACATCACAGTAAAACCCGTCGAAAGTCGCCCAAAATCTGGCAAAGATAGACGTTAAAGCGAGCCGCCGCCGCACCATCAATCACCCGATGATCCCAGGTGAGTGACAGCGGCAACATCAGGCGCGGCTGGAAGGCTTTGCCATCCCATGCGGGCATCAGTACAGCACGGCAGACACCCAAAATCGCCACTTCGGGCGCGTTGATGATGGGTGTGAAATAACGCCCACCGATACCCCCCAAACTGCTGATCGTAAAACTTGCACCCGACATCTCTGATGGGCTGAGTTTGCCCTCACGTGCTTTTTTCGCCAACTCGGTCATCTCGGTGCTGATTTGCACAATGCCTTTTTGGTCGGCATCCTTAATGACGGGCACCATCAGGCCATCGGGCGTGTCGGCTGCAAAACCTATGTGGTAATATTTTTTATAAATCAAGGCATTGCCGTCGAGCGAGCTGTTGAACTGCGGGTATTTTTTTAAAACAGACACACAAGCCTTGATTAATAAAGCCAGCATCGTGATCTTGACACCTGACTTTTCATTTTCCTTGTTGATGGTCACGCGAAAATTTTCCAGATCGGTAATGTCTGCATCGTCATGGTTGGTGACTGCTGGAATCATGATGGCGTTGCGCAAAAGGTTGGCCCCACTGATTTTTTGAATGCGTGACAGTTCTTTCTTCTCAATTTGTCCAAACTTGGCAAAGTCCACCTGCGGCCACGGGATCAAACCCAAACCTGCCCCCTCGCTAGCCGCAGGCTTGGCGGTGGGTATCGTGCCACTCATGACTGAGCGCGTATAGGACTGAATATCAGCGTCGGTAATGCGGTCTTTAGGCCCCGTGCCTTTGACGGCATCCAGGGGAACGCCTAGTTCACGCGCAAATTTGCGTACCGATGGCGAAGCATGAGGCAAGTTGCCTGAAGTCTTTGCATTCTGATTTTTTGCTACAGAAAGACTAGCTGCTAACGTATGATGGACGTGGGTTACAGGCTGATTTGGCATTAAATCCTGAACGGGTGCAGGGGGCTTGATCTCAACACTTGCTGCCTCTGAAATTTCGAGCATCAAAATCAATGAACCCTGTTTGACCGTATCGCCAACAGCCACTTTCAGTTCTTTGACCACACCGGAAAAAGCAGAGGGAATTTCCATCGAAGCCTTGTCAGATTCAACGGTGATCAGGCTTTGTTCGGCTTTGATGCTGTCCCCCACTTTGACCATGATTTCAATCACCGTGACTTGATCAAAGTCACCTATGTCAGGGACACAAATTTCTACAGTCTTGGCATCAGTAGCTATTGAATCAATAGCTACTAACGCTTGCTGGTCATGGGCTACAGCCGTATTTGGCATAATTTCTGGGTCAGATGCAACAGGCAGGGCATCAGCCACTTCAAGCATCAAAATCAAAGTGCCTTCTTTGACGGTGTCTCCCAAACCCAGTTTCAGTTCTTTGACCACACCGGTATGGCTTGATGGAATTTCCATCGAAGCCTTGTCAGATTCAACCGTCAGCAGGCTTTGTTCAACCTTGACGGTGTCGCCAACTTTCACCAGCAGTTCAATGACCGTCACATCTGAAAAGTCGCCAATATCAGGGACTTTGATTTCTATTAAAGACATAATTTTTTCCTGTTAACCCAAAGACAGAACTGTAACTGTCCCACAAAATCATCAAGCCAGCAAAGGATCGACTTTCTCCGTCTGAATACCATATTTTTCAATGGCTTGTGCGACCTTAACCACTGGCACAGTACCCTCTTCGCTGAGTGCTTTTAAAGCGGCCAAAACGATGAAATAGCGGTTAATTTCAAAATGCTCACGCAATTTGCTACGAAAGTCGCTTCGGCCAAAACCATCCGTCCCCAGGACTTTATAGCTGCGGCCTTTTGGAATAAATGCGCGAATTTGTTCGGCGTAAGCCTTGATGTAATCGGTGGATGCGACAACAGGCCCGGTGTGACTGGCCAACTGTTGCGTCACAAAAGGCTTGCGGGCAGCATCAAGAGGATGCAGCAGTTGGTGACGCTCACAGGCCTGCCCCTCACGCGCCAATTCGATAAAGCTCGGGCAGCTCCAGACATCTGCGACCACCCCCCAATCTTCTGCCAGCAGCTTTTGCGCGACCAGACTCTCTCGCAAAATAGCACCAGATCCCAACAACTGAACCCGTGGCCCTGTCGCCCCCTCAAGGCCGGGTTTGCACAAATACATGCCTTTGATGATTTGATCTTCAGTGCCTGCCGTCAGGCCTGGCATGGCGTAGTTTTCATTGAGCAGTGTCAGGTAATAAAAAACGTTGTCCTGGCTTTCAACCATGCGTTTTAAGCCGTGGTGCAAAATCACCGCCACTTCATGGGCAAAGGTGGGGTCATAACTGATGCAGTTGGGAAGTGTCCCCGCCAGAATGTGGCTGTGGCCATCTTCGTGCTGCAAGCCTTCGCCGTTGAGCGTGGTGCGCCCGGAGGTACCGCCCAGCAAAAAACCTCGTGCCTGCATGTCGCCTGCGGCCCAGGCCAGGTCGCCCACGCGCTGAAAACCAAACATCGAGTAATACACATAAAACGGCAGCATGATGCGGTTACTTGTGCTGTAGCTGGTGGCCGCAGCAATCCAACTGCTCATGCCGCCGGCTTCGTTAATGCCCTCTTGCAAAATCTGGCCCTGGGTGTCTTCACGGTAATACATGACCTGGTCTTTATCGACCGGGGTGTATTGCTGGCCTGCGGGGTTGTAAATACCAATCTGGCGAAACAACCCTTCCATGCCAAAGGTACGCGCTTCATCGACCAAAATGGGCACCACACGAGTACCCAAAGCGGGGTCACGCAACAGTTGGGTTAAAAATCGGACAAATGCCTGCGTGGTTGATATTTCACGCCCCAAGGCCGTGGGTTCAAGCACGGCCTTGAAGGTGTCGATGGGCGGCACAGTGAACGATTCATCACTGCGGGTGCGACGGTGTGGCAAATACCCCCCCAGCGCTTGGCGACGTTCGTGCAGATAGCGCATTTCTGGGGTGTCATCTGCCGGTTTGTAAAACGGAATGCTGGCAATTTGACTGTCTGGCACAGGGATGTTGAAGCGGTCACGAAAGGCTTTGATGTCGTCATCGGTGAGTTTTTTGGTTTGATGAACGTTGTTTTTGCCCTCGCCACTTTTGCCCATGCCAAAACCCTTGACGGTTTTGATCAGCAGCACCGTGGGCTGGCCGGTGTGATGGACGGCTGCATGGTAAGCGGCATACACCTTTTGAGGGTCGTGTCCACCCCGACGCAAATTCCAGATTTCATCATCGGTCATGTTGGCCACCATGGCCAGGGCGCGCGGGTCACGGGCAAAAAAGTGTTGGCGAACGTAAGCACCGTCATTGGCTTTGAACGCCTGGTAGTCACCGTCTGGTGTGTCCATCATCAGTTGGCGCAAGACACCCTCCTTGTCACGCGCAAGTAAGGGATCAAGATTGCTGCCCCATAGTAGTTTGATGACGTTCCAGCCTGCCCCACGGAAGGTACTTTCAAGCTCTTGAACAATTTTTCCATTGCCACGCACCGGGCCATCAAGACGCTGCAAATTGCAGTTGATGACAAAAATCAAGTTGTCAAGATTTTCACGCGCAGCCAGGCCAATAGCGCCCAAAGATTCAACCTCGTCCATTTCGCCGTCACCACAAAAGACCCAGACCTTGCGGTTATCTGTCTTGGCAATCTCACGCGCTTGAAGATACTTTAAAAACCGTGCCTGGTAAATGCCCATCAGCGGCCCCAAGCCCATCGACACGGTTGGAAATTGCCAAAATTCGGGCATCAGCTTGGGGTGGGGGTAGCTAGACAGTCCTTTGCCGCCGGTTTCCTGACGAAAATTGAGCAATTGTTCTTCGGTCAAACGACCTTCCAGGTAGGCACGCGCATAAATGCCCGGGGCGACATGGCCTTGAATATAAAGACAATCGCCGCCGTGGTCACTGCTGGGCGCATGCCAAAAGTGGTTAAACCCTGCGCCCAACATGTGCGCCAAAGAAGCAAATGAGCCAATATGTCCACCCAAATCGCCCCCGTCTTCAGGGTGATGGCGGTTGGCTTTGACTACCATGGCCATCGCATTCCAGCGCATGTAGGCACGCAGGCGTTCTTCAATTTCAATATTGCCGGGGCAGTGGGCTTCATGCGCTGCATCAATGGTATTCACGTAAGCCGTATTGGCTGAAAAGGGCATGTCAATACTGCTTTGACGGGCATGATCGAGCAACCGCTCCAGAAGATCATGCGCACGATGGGGACCTTCGCGCTCTATGACGGCGCTCAGTGCGTCCATCCATTCCTGGGTTTCCTGGGCATCGTCATCCTGAGAGTGGGTAGGGTTGAGTGGGTTTGATGGCATCATTTTGTCTCCTGTGTGGTGTCAGTGTAATGGTTGATCCAGCCGGGTGCGATGTCTTCAAACACCCGTCCGTGAACTGAGGATAGGGGGTAATAATAAGTTCCGGCGTAGCAATTCATCCCTTTAAAGTGCGGGATTTTTTGCATAACGGGGAATTGACAGGGACTTTATGGTAGCCCACTCGGGCGCGTTCTACTGGGAATCCAGGACTATCTGCACCGGTTGGAAAAGACATCTTTCAGCGCCTGCGCTGCCCTGTTTTTGTAACGTGAAAGAACCTGGCAGCGAGGGCATCCTGCCCCCCCGCTTCCAGGTACTCTCATCATTTAGGGTAGGTCTGAATGGCCAGATGGATGCGGGTGTGTTTCAAAGTGATGTGGGCTGCACCGACACCAAACAAAGCTCACATCCAAGAGCGCGGGCATCTTGCCCGCATGGGTTTGGCTGCGCCGAAAGCGGGCAAGATGCCCACGCTCTCAGGCATGATGCTATGATTTTTGCAACTTAAATCAGACATGGCAAACACCACATCACTTTGAAACGCACCCGATGGATGCGTTGATCGGGAAGAAGTTTGGGATATGGTTAACAATATCCCAAGCGGCGACACACCCCGTATTTTCTTTCATGATCGGGGTGTTGCGCACCCGTTGCATGAAAGTTAGGTGGCTTGCGCCTATTGCGCCTATTGCGCCCATTGCGCCCAATTTTTATTTATTGTGAGCTTCGGATGTTGGGGCTGCAGGAGCTGCTGTATCCGTGGAGGAAGCCGATGCAGCAGGTTCGACTGCAGAGGCTGCATTTGATGCAGCAGAGGCAGGTGCGACAACCACGGGAGCTGGCGCTGGTGCAACCAACGGAGCAGGTGCTGTCTCAGTCACAGGAGGAGGAACGGGGACAGCTTCTTCTTTGTTACCGCACGCAGACAAAGCTACTGCTGCGGCCACAGCCAACAAAACGAGAGATTTATTCATTTGAAACACCTGATATAAAAAATATTGAAAACTTGATTCTGCGTGGAACCACAAAACACCGGACTGAGAAGCCATGAAGCCTTTCGCCCTGTAACAAATTATAGTTTCAAAGCAATGTCTTTGATGCTTTTCCCTCCAGCTTGACGTAAACATTCGGTCAATTCATTTCGTAGTATTTTATAAAGCAACAACTTACGTAGAAAAAACCTATTATTCGCATAACCATTTAGCCAACACAAATCACACCTGCAAGCGGGTGTGATTCAAAGTAATATGGGCAATAAACACAGTACATCTGTGCGTAACGTATCATCCTGCATTCTTCATTTGACCGCTTGTTACCTTCACTCAATTGTCATGAAAATTGATATTTGTTACTTCGATGGAGTTCACCTTTTGGGTGAGGGCGCTACGCACCCCATTGAGCGACAAACGACACGTTGGTGGTGTTATTCTTCCGTGCAGGCAGTGGCTTGGCCGCGCCGCCAGCAGCCCACTTGCGGCGCGTTCAACTGAGGAATCCAGGATTCACGCTAGTCATCCATCACTTTTATCGTTTCAAGATTTGAATAAATTATTCACACTTTGGCAACATTTACGCATGTTCAGGCTGGCAATAGGTGTCTGGCTGGTGGGCACGGTACTGTCTGCCCTCATGGCTGTTTGGGTTGCCCAACGGCTACAGTCAGGTGCCAATGAACAATTTCAGCGCGTCGCAGACTTCGTGAGCCGTGAAGTCGGCCGTCGAATGCTTCGACCCTTGTATTTACTCAGTAGCACCCGAAGTTATTTCTTAAGCACACCCAAGGTCACACGCATCGCGTTTATCCATTTTGTGTTGTCGCATGACTTGAAGGTTGAGTTTGCCGGTGCCCGTGGCATCGGTTTCATCGAACGCGTGCCAAGTGCAGACATTAACGCATGGCTTGAACGCGAACGCCTGGATGATGCGCCTGACCTTCAGGTGCGCAACCTGGGTTCATTTCAGAGCGACACGCGCTACATTGTCAAATTCATTGAGCCGTCCCTCCAGAACCCAGGTGCATTGGGCATTGATGCCAGTTCCGATGACCACCGTCGCCATGCGCTGGAACAAGCCATCGACACGGGCGAGGCCGTGATGACAGCACCTGTGCGCCTGGTGCAAGATCAGATGCAATCCGTGGGGGCTGTGGTGTATTTACCGGTTTACAAGACAACCAATCGCCTGAACTCTGTCACAGAGCGAAGGGCTGCCTTGCGTGGTGTACTTTACGCGCCCGTGGCTTTCACAGAATTGCTGGACGGCATTGACACGATGACTTCTGAATTTTTGGGGTTGAGTTTGCGCGATAGCCTAGTGCCTGCTGCGCAGAACAATCTTTTATTTGAAAACCAGGTGCCTGTCGGGCGGCAGTTTCATTCCCCCCACACGCTGAATGTTTTTGGCCGATCGCTCCATTTGGTCATCACCAGCAGTACCAGTTATGACCAAGCCCTGGGCAACCCATTGGCGTGGCTGGTGGGCTTGGGCGGTGCATTCACCAGCGCCTTGCTGGCTTTGCTTTTGAGGCTGCAAGCCAGCAAACGCCAACGTGCCGAGACCCTGGCCAACACCATGACGCAAGACATGAATCGTTTGGCCTTGGTGGCACGCAACATGTTTAATGCGGTCATCATCACGGACATCACACGGCGTATCACTTGGGTCAATCCTGGGTTTGAGAATATCTCTGGCTACAGCGCAGACGAAGTTTTTGGCAAATCGCCCAGCATGTTGCAATGTGAGGCCACAGACCCTTGTGCCATCGCCCAGATGCGTGAGGCACTCAATGCTGGCAAAAGTTTTCAAGGAGAATTGCTCAACCGTCACAAAAATGGCCGCGATTATTGGCTCAACATTGACATTCAACCTATCTGCGATCAGGCGGGTCACCTCAGTGGCTTCATGGCGGTAGAGTCCGACATTACTGAGCGCAAACGTCAGCAAAGTCAACTAGAAGCCCTTTTGCGCGGCAACAGTGCCTTGATGAGCACTTTGGACCTGTTTGGAATCGTCTCCATCACCGACCGACAAGGCCGCCTGACCAGCGTCAACGAAGCGTTTTGTGACATCAGCGGCTACACACGCGAAGAACTGGTGGGTCAAACCCACAAAATCATGAATTCTGGCTACCACCCCTCTGCGTTTTGGCAGAACATGTGGACAAAAATTACATCCGGCGAACCCTGGCGTGCAGAGGTATGTAACCGCACCAAAGATGGCAGACTGTATTGGGTCGATACCTTTATCGCCTCTTTTTTTGGAGACGATGGGCAAGTCGCCCAATACGTGGCCATCCGCATTGACATCACCGCCCGCAAGCAAGCTGAAAAAACCTTGCGCTGGAATCAGTCACTGCTTCAGATGATGTCCAATTCATCGCCTTTGGGCTTTTTGGTGGTGGATACACGCAGCGACCGTATTTTGTATTTCAACCATCGGTTTTGCGAAATTTGGGGTATTGAGCATTTGTCTGATCGCATGAACAGTGGCCAAATGGAACACAAAGACATCGTTATGCAATGTCTGCCCATGCTGGCTGACGCTACAGCCTATGCCGCATCGTGTCTGCCACTCCAGGATGAAAACAATCGCATCACACTGGAAGACGAAATTGCATTCACACACGATCGAACCGTTCGTCGTTTTTCTACCCAGATTCGGGATAAAAACGATCACTATTTTGGTCACTTTTACCTTTTTGAAGACATCACGGAGCGTCGACAAATAGAAGCGCTGGCGCAACGCAATGCTGATTTGTTACGCGGCTCTATCGATGCACTGGATGAAGCCTTTGCGCTGTACGACGATCAAGATCGGCTGGTCATCTGCAACCAGCGCTACAAAGACATCTACCCCTTGTGTTCCGATGCCATTTTGCCCGACCACACCTTTGAATCAGTGCTTCGCACTGGCATTTTGCGCGGGCAATTTTGCACGGAAACCAGTGAGCCAGAGCAGTGGATTGCAGATCGCATGGCACTGCACCGCCAGCCCTTGTCGCAATTCAACCAAAAGCTCAGTGATGGTCGAACGCTGCGCATTCTGGAGCGGCGAATGCCCAACGGCTATACGGTGGGGTTTCGGGTGGACATCACAGACCTTGTGACAGCGACAGAAGCAGCACAAGAGGCCTCACGCTCCAAGAGCCAGTTTTTGGCCAATATGAGCCATGAAATTCGCACCCCCATGAACGCTGTTTTGGGCATGTTGACCCTGTTGCGAAAAACACAGCTCACGCCCCAACAGGCTGATTACGCCAGAAAAAGTGAAAACGCTGCGCAATCGCTTTTGAGTTTGCTCAACGACATTCTTGATCTGTCCAAGGCTGAAGCCGGCAAGATAACGCTTGACCCGCATCCTTTTGAACTGACACAACTGGTCACGGACATCTGTGTGATTGTGGATGCCTACATCGGGGCCAAGCCCGTGCATTTTGCTTACATGATTGAGCCTGGGCTGCCTGATCTTTTGACAGGCGATGCACTGCGGCTGAAACAAGTGCTCATTAACCTTTGCGGCAATGCCGTGAAATTTACCAAGGAAGGCTGGGTCACGCTGAACATTCATGGCTCTACCCGTCATGATGGCCAAGTGATGCTGGAGTTTGCAGTGCAAGACAACGGCATTGGCATTGCGCCAGAAAACCAGGGGCGGATTTTTACCGGCTTTACCCAAGCCGAATCTTCAACCACAAGGCGCTATGGCGGCACAGGTTTGGGGCTGGCCATCAGCCAACGCCTGATCACATTGATGGGCGGCCAACTTGAACTCTCCAGTGAGCTAGGGCTGGGGAGCCGGTTTTATTTCACCTTGCCTTTTGAAAGGGTGGCAAAGTCGGCTCAGGTCACCACAGATGCACATTCCCTTGCGAAGGCAGTAGCAGGCGCCAAGCTCGAGGGCATGCGCATTTTGGTAGCCGAAGACAATCTGGTTAACCAGCAAATTGCCAGCGAGTTATTGCAGGGCGAAGGTGCCGTGGTGACTTTGACCAATGACGGTCAAGAAGCCCTGGATGCCATTGCGAATGCCGAGATGCCCTTTCATGTGGTGCTGATGGACATGCAAATGCCGGTGATGGACGGCCTGAGCGCCACTCGCGCTATTCGGCAACAGTTCGATGCCACCACCTTGCCTATCGTCGCCATGACCGCCAACGCCATGAATGCTGACCGGCAAGCCTGTCTGGAAGCCGGCATGAACGACCACGTGGGCAAACCTTTCAACATCAACAGTTTGATTCAGGTGCTGCGCAATGTAACGAGTGATGTATTTCACCCAGGATCACCGAGGTAGGATTTACTACTATTTTAATAGCTAACTACGCATACTGGACGTGCGTTACAGGGCAAAAAGGCTTGCAACATCCACTTTGAATCGCACCCCACAGCATCAGGCGACCGAACGATGATGCACCACACGTTGCGGATAGGGAATGTCAATGTGATGCAAACGCAGCGACTGCAAAATGGCCAGGTTGATGGCAGACTTCAGGTTGAGACTTCCGTTTTCGGGGTCGGCAATCCAGTACCCTACCGTGAATTCCAGGCCATCCACCCCGAAATTGGCCAGTGACACCGAGGGTGCAGGCTCACGCAGCACACGCTCTTGCTGAATAGCGGCATCAAACAGCAAGCGCATGACCAACACCACATCACTGTCATACCCCACTGCCACTGTGGTGGACTGCCACAGGCGGGTATCGGCCAGTGACAAATTTTCAACCCGACTGGTGATGAGCATTTCGTTGGGCACAATCGACTCACGCCCTGTCAGGGATCGAATCACGGTATAGCGGGCTTTGATTTCGGTGATGATGCCGGTGAAGGTGTCCACCATCACACTGTCGCCAATACGCATGCTGCGCTCGGCCAAAATGACAAAGCCGCTCACATAATTGGCCGCCAGCTTTTGCAGGCCAAAGCCAATGCCGACACCAATAGCACCGCCCAGCACAGACAGCGCCATCAAGTCAATGCCCACAGCCGACAAGGCCAGCAACAGCCCCACAAACAGCAATAGCGCCCTTGCGGCATTGCTCACTGCCATTCGCAAACTTAATTCGCCCCCCTTGGCAGAACGCAACAATCGCGATTCAATGGCTGCCGAAACCCATAGCGCAATGATCAACACCAGACCGGCGGTGAGCGAGCCTTCAATGATTTTGCGCACCGACAAACGTGCCCCCCCCACCATCCAACTGATCTGGTCAAGTTCTTCCATCACCAGCGGCAGCAGGCCACTGACCCACAACACCAGTGCCAGCCAGACCAGCCATGAAATGCTGTGCTCTAGCAGGCGTATCAAGGGAGTTTCGTTAAAGGCTGCCTGCAACACCTTGACCGCCAGCCGAATACACACCAAAGAAAATAACACCGGAATGGCCAGATTGAACACCATAAGCCCCATGGAATGCGCTAGCACTTTGCGCATCAAAAAGGCAAAAAACAAAAGCAGCGTGGGAAACAAAACACCATCGACGATGCGTCTGCCAAACATGATGGAAGTGCCATCGCGCCCCACAAAAACTTTGGCAATCCAAAAAGAGAGCCTCCAGGCCAGCACCACGCAAGCCGCCAGAACGGCCAACTCCAACAATGCGCCGGGTCGCATCAATGCCGCAACCCAAGTCTCCAAATCTGCGTAGGGGGGTGTGTTCATGTGTCTATAGTGAAGATGTTGATGAGAAAAGAGTCTGCATCACGACAAGCGATAGCGGGTGTCTTTTTAGGGTATCAAAGCGCACTGTTTTCGTGTAACCGTTTAGACCCCTGGTCCAGATGTCGTCATTCCCGCGAAGGCGGGAATCCAGTGTATTTTGGTCTTCATGGATACACAACAGTCTGGATTCCCGCCTTCGCGGGAATGACGGTGG
>CAIYWD010000003.1 GCA_903929815.1 uncultured beta proteobacterium | reverse complement strand
TTGGCTGCCTCTGGGAAGAGTCCTATGGTCATCATCGGTGCCATGATGCGAAAACTTATTCATGTGGCTTTTGGTGTCTTGAAATCTGGAAAAAAGTTTGATCCGGCATTGCATGGGGCTTGACATTCATAACAGTATCTATAAGTTCCATCTCCTTTTACTGAAGCAAGATTGAGCATCAATACCGGATCAGCAACTGATCCTTACTCCACCCCCAACGCCTTGAACACTGCATCCACCGGATCAGAATAAAACCCCGTTTGAAACTTCGCAAACAATTCACCTGGCACTGTTGCAATGTCGGTCACGCTGGACATGGGTAGCAGGATGCGCTTGGCCCCGGCATCAAAGGCCACCTGCAAGCATTCCGCCAGGTTACGCACTGGCACGATGGTGCCGCCCAAGCTCATGTCACCCAACACCGCTAATTGCGACTGCACTGGCTTTCCCAGGGCTGCCGAGCACAATGCAATAAAACTGACCAAGGTCAATGCTTGTGGTGCTCCGGTGTGCTGCAACTCAACCAAATGGGTATGAAAATCTCGCTCCCCCGGTTTGATGGATGCACTCACCCTGGACGAGTTGGCTTTGAAATAGTCAAACGCCACTCGCACAGCCTCTCGCGGGGCCAGGCCTGACACATTGGCTTTTCCCGTGCCAGGAATGGATTGAATTTCAAGCCGGTAGATGCCGGGCATTTCCGTAGCGCCCATGCTGACGGTGTGCAGGGTGCCAGGATTGAGCCGACCTTCGGGTACCAATGCACCACTGGACTGTTCTGGCACGGTCACGAAGCGCTCAACATTCTCTTCCAGATCGATATAACTGAAGTGCACGTCATAAAACTCCATGCCACCGATTTTCTTGAGCTGCTCTTTGACCCGTCGGCGTGCTTCCAGTGCGTATTCCAGACACTTGCGAACAGCGTCTTTGGTGTATTGGCCATGAGGGCAGACCAGCTTCAAAAGACCAGAGCTTGTGCGGCGTACTGCGATGGTGTCACGTTGATTGAGGTTGTTGCCCAGTTTGAACCACTTGTCAATGGCATCGGCAAAACTGTATTTGCGCATCTCTCGCAGGTACTCGGCTAGGTAATCCACAATCAGCCCATACTGGTTGGTGAAAAACTCGGGGCGCATTTTGGGGATTTCCCAGCCTGGAATGTAGGCATGAAAGCGGTCAAAAAAGGCCGAGTCAATCATCGCTTCGGGGAACGGTGCCAGCAAGTGCGAGGTTTTCACCAAAGACTCCACACTTTGGTTGATATTGCCCACAAACACCATCGCCGCGCTGGCGTTGATGGACTCTCGGCCACGGCTGAATGAGCCAGAGGCCATGTAATCCTTCATGATTTGTACGCCGTCATGGTCTTTGAAGTGAATGCCTGCCACCTCATCAAACGCCACCACATCCCACAATCCGACCAGCCCTACCTTGCGCGCGCCCATGTTGTAAAACAGATTGGCCACCGTGGTCTGACCGCCTGACACCAAAATGCTGTTCGGGCTGATTTCCTTGTAGATGTGGCTTTTGCCTGTGCCACGAGGCCCCAGCTCGCAAAAGTTGTAGTTGTTTTCCACCAGTGGCACCATGCGCGCCAACAGATGCCACTTGACCCGTTCCTTGAAATGGTTGGGTTCCATGCCGGTCGATCGAATCAGGGCATCGATCCATTGTTCGTCTGTGAATGACTTGCGCGCCTCGAACAAAGCCGCCATGTCCATGTTGGGCATCTGGATAGGTTTGAGGTCAGTGACTGCAAAAGGTGAACCCCTTTGGTCTTCCTCAAAGTGGTATTTCAGAGTGACGATGCACCAAATGCCGCCCACCAGCAGCTTCTCGAACTGGCGAATATATGCATCGGAAATCTCGGCGTTTTTAACCCCCAGGTTGGACAACAGCGCCTCATACACGTCACGTTTTTCATTGAGCTTGACGGTGATTTTGTCAATGACCTTGTAGGTGCCGCTCTCACGCACCTTGGACTTGACTTTTTCGGCCTCGTCAGGGCGCACATAGTTTTCAGCCAGGATGCGTTTGACATTGACCAAACCTTTTTGAATCACGGCCTCGTCATCACTGGCGCAGTACATGCCCAGCAAATACTCCAGCACATACACCGGCACATTCGCACCTTCCTTGATCAGCTTGGTCAGGTCCTTGCGTACCACCTTGCCGGCAAAATGGGTGTTGAGCAGGGTGTCCAGGCTGACTGAAGACAAGGCATCGGTCAAAATAGTTGTCGTATCGGTTGTCATGTCAGATTCAGGACTTGTCAAAAGTCGTTGCCAAACGCCAAGTCCACCTTGACGGGCATTCGTAGCAGTTCAATGTTGCTGACCGCATCGCGCACCACCAGGTCATAGTGCGGGTCATGCGTACCGGCGAGCACGGTTAGCAAAATCGACCGCTTGCGCGCATCCAGCAAGTGTGATGCACTATCAAAAGTGATGGTTTGCACATCACTGATGGGCTTGTCGCCGGCCAAGCTGTCGCGCAATGAAACAGTCACCGTGCGCGGCAATACCCGTTCAGACACCGCGTCGGTCTGGATAAATTCAAAGCGCTGGGTGTTGGTCACCACCTTGTTGACAGAACCCAATAGACTGATGTTCACCTGTCTGGTTTTGGCAGAGTCAGCCTCGCTCACACCGACGGTCATCAACGGTAGTACAACTTCTTGCGGCATGGCGCTGCCATGAACAAATCGTGCGCCACCGGCAAAGTGAAAGCGGCTGGCACCCTTGGGAACCCAAAAATCCATGCTGGCTTCAGGCAGAGTGCCTGCTGTCACCGACGTGTTGCCTGCCCAAACCTTGGGGCTGGTGCCCAGTGGGTGACCTAACACATAACGTTTTTTTGCCTCTCGGATGCCGTCAGGCTTGTCGTCCAGGGTCGATTTGTCTGACTCGGTCAGGGCAGATTCCTGATACATAAAACCATGGTCAGCCGTTACCAGAACCGTAGAACCATTGAGCGAATGAATCACAAAGCCCAGCACCTGCGCCAACTCCTGCACCGTATTCTTGACCGCCTCAAACGTTTTGGTTTCGGATACCTGTTTGTCGCCCATCATGTCGATGCGGTCGTGGTAGATGTAAATCAACCGATGGTCCCGCACCCATTCGCGCCCCTTTTCTCTGCCCAATGCCATCAAATCGTCGCATTTGATGGCAATGCCGCCAAAGGCTTTCAAATGAGCATTGCGCTGCTCCAGCGTAGCGACGGCGTGACCATCGGCTTGCACCTCCAGATGGGCATCGTAAGCCAGGGTTTTGTGTGGCAACAGTGCAGCCATGCCCAGTGTCGTGTAGCTTGGCAATACGCCCAACATCGCATCGAGCGAGGCTTTCAGGCGATTTTTGCTGTTGATGTGTTGTACCAATTCTTGCGCCACTTCAAACCGAAAAGCATCCGAAATCAGCACAAACACACGCTTGACATTGCCATCAAACAGGGGACGCACACGGCGTTCATAAAATTTTTGCTGGGGTGTCACATCGCTCAAACGCCAGGTGGTCAGCAAGCCCTGTGGCCCTTCCAGAACCTTGGCCCAGGCCAGGCCAATCTGTGGCACAAACCAGCCCGAATACGCATTTTCAATGGTGACACGCAGCTCATGCAGCACGGCCCAACCCATTGGCTCTACCGCATCGGCTGCCGTATGAAAATGCCGGTACAGTTGGTCAAAACGGAACAAGTCATCTTGGTACAGGGCAAAGGCACTGCCAGCATCTGCAAAACCAAACCCAGCCGCATGAAGAGCTTTCAGCGCAAAGAAATCTACCGCAGCGGTGAGCGCGTCATAACACGCGGCCAGGGCACGGGTGCGCTCATCGGCACTGGCCAGCAGTGCGTTAGCCCAATGACCATCGCGGCGACGTGCCATCAGGCTTCGTACCACGTCCATATTGGCACCGGCACCAAAGACGATGCGTGCCTTCAGGTCTTGCACCACCCGTAGCTCAATGTCTTCAAACGTCATACATTCCACCAATTGCTCGGCAGACTGCCCCGACAGCAGATGACCCACATTCAGTTCATCCGCCACAGCCTGCGCCAGTGCGTTGTAATCGCCAAATTGCGAAATATCCGAACGCCAACGACCCGCAAACACCGACGCATTCACAGCCAAAGTGCGATCAGGCAACACCAGATGCGCCAACTGACGCGGTGCATCGCCCATCAGGCTACGGCAAAAGTCCGTCACCAAAATGCGCAAAAGCAAGTCACGCAGACTGGGATTGGCCTCTGCATAACCCAGTTGCGATTGCACCAGTGACCAAAATGCGGGCAACAGGTCATTGGCGGCGATGTCCTGCCAGGCTTTTGGCTGTGCATTCAAATCGGCCACGCCATCGACCACCAAACCGGCGTACAGTTTGGGAAGCATCGCCAATAAATCAGGCTGGTCGGCGCGAATCACGACCGCCAGCATCTTGTTGTCCAAATCGGTCGCGTTGTCGGTCGGCAGCACCAGACGCTTTAAGCGATCAACCCTGTCTTTGGCGCGCAAAAACTTGGCTCTGTCTTTCAGGTGTTGCCGAAGACTTTGCGTATTCAGACCCAAGTCTTCAAGCAGGATGGACGTTGAATCTGCCCGAAACAACTTGCTGCGCAAACGCACATCCAGCAGCCAGTCTTTGGCTGGATCAGGCTCTGGCTTGTTGCTGTAAATCAGCCATCGCTGGGTAGGATCAGCGTGATGAATGTCAATTTTGATTCGCAATGCGGGCGTATCGTCCAGTCGCACCAGGGTCACGCCTTCTGGTTGCAGGCTATCGACGATGGCTGCAAATTCGGATTCAACGTCATACCAGAACACCACGGGGTGCGTGGTGAAAAGCGAAGCCAGGCTGTTGGTGATGCGTTGTTGGGTCATGGAAGGGTGGGTTGCACTACAGCACCGGGTCTGAGGATTGCGTTGGCAACAACGTGAAATCGATCAAAAAATGCCTTGAAACTGGGCATGGTCATCAATTGCGACCAATCTACCGGATTGGTTTTGCACCAATCAGCAAGTTGTTGGGCAGACTGATGGCCACAAAAAGCTTTGTCCAATTGTTCTTTGGCTAACTTTGGCGATTTGTCATTGCCAGAAATATTTTCCAATGTCGCATGTGAATGACAGCCTTTCTGAGTCGCGCACAGCAGCCACGCCTCTGACTTGGGTTTGGGCAACATGGGCACACCAAAATCAAAAGCCGCAGAGGCAAAACCATTCACCATACTGTCCCATTTGGACTGCCACATTTGCCCAGGGGCGCTTCGCGTGCCATCGGCATCATGGAACAAGACAGCCATCACCGAATCAGCGTGATCCGCCGCCAACTGCCGCGCAATCAGTCCCAAATGTTTGGCATTGCTGAAATACAAACCCGTTTCAACCGCTTGCTTCTTGCCACGCTGGTTCTGCATGGGTTTGCCGGATCCTTTGGTCTTTTGATCCAACGCCTTTTTACTCACATACACCACAGCCTCTGGGGTATCCAGCAGGTTGTAGTCCAGCAAGGTTTCCCACAACCGTATCAGCCAGACCGTCATAGGGCCTGGTGAAAACGCACCATCCCTACAAACACCTTGAGCGTTGTTACATGCTCCAATGTCCGATGGCCCCTCACCACTGACAAGCAATTTCATTGTTCTTCCATCGCATTAGCTTCGGCCACCTCTTCGGCTCTGATCGACGCTTCAGACTGCCTATCCAGTTCGATACATTCCTGTGTCAAAAGATTCAAATCTGTATCTACAAATGCGTCCCCTGGCCCCATGGCATTGAGTTTTTCAGCCATTCGCGGTATGTCAAAAAACCGCCGAACCCTGGTTTCTCCTGCTGGTGATTTATAGATCAATTGCACCGATTTGCGCGCCACTTCGTCGGTGAGGTAATTCAAGACCAAAGGGCTGTGCGTTGTGATGACCAATTGTTGAGGACTTTCGACCAGTGTGTCAACCAAGGCTTCAACAATTTCCTGGTTGATGCCGTTTTCAATTTCATCGAGCAAAATCAACGAGCGGTCAGTCGATGATTGCGCCAGGACAGCGAGCACGCGCAACAGACCGTCATTCAAGTGCGTCGCCTCAGTTTCGAGCTGCTTGCCTTCAAACTGCTCCTGCACCATCAATTTTTTCCAACCCGATTTCAATGTGGAAACCCGAAAGTCGACTATTGCCGGATAGAAACGCCGCAACAAAACCAGCAGATCATCTTTTTTTTGTCCCTTGATGCCGTCCAGAAAGGCTGACAGCTTTTCACCACCAAAGCCAATGTCATGATCAGACGAACGAGCGCGTTTGCGTAACAGTTGTGGTGACAATAATTCCAATGAACGCATGTGTTTGATTGCGCTGCGAAACTCCAGCAATGAGGCGGGCAGTTCGGACTCTTTCAAAACCGACAGGATAGACCCCTGATAAGTAAAGGCGATTTCTTGCCGTGGCTTGCCATCCAGCGAAAAAGTTCCCTTGTCAACGAGCAAAAGTTTTCTGCCTGAACGCGCTGGCGGAATAACCCCTGTTTCAATCACATGTTCTTTGGTGCATCTCAAATCAGTCCGATTGAAAACGCCAGACCAGTTCAAAGTGTGGGCGTTCTCTAATTCATAAACAACGTTGATCGTGATATTGTTCTCTTTGCGCAGTTTGTTGTTCAAATCGCCGATATTCCAATTGCGCTCTTTCAGCCACGCATCCACATCGCCTTGCATGATGTGCGACAAAAAATCAAAGGCCTGCAGCACAGTGCTTTTGCCAGCGCCATTCACGCCCACCAGGCAATTGAACCTGTCAAGCCCAAGACATAAATCTCCGATGGACTTGAAGTTCACCATCCGAATTGACTTGATCATTTTTGTCATCCGTTGTATTGATAAAAAGTGGCTCTAACGCCCGTCCAGTATGCGTTGATAGCTACAAAAATAATAGTTAAAAGGAAACAAATCACGATGCAAACATGTGCCTGAGCCATGCATGGAGTTCTTTGAACAGTGACGATTCTGTATCCAAAAGTTCAGACTGAACTGCGTTGTAAAGCCCGTGTCCAGGCTTCTTTTGCCAAGCCAGCCAAGTGGCTACTTCCGCCTTGGTTTTGTGCCATGACTGGAACTTGGCACCACCGGGAATCTCACCCATCGACTTTTGTCCATGTTGGTACAAGCCAGTCTCACTGGGGTGCAAACATTGCTTGATCCAGTCTTCCAACATGCCCTCGTCTGCATTGTTAGGCATGATCCACAGACCCAGATCAGCCAAACCATCTTGATGCGAAAAAATCAAACCCGATGCAGCCACTGGATCGAGTTGATAACCAGCCTGAGCCAAGGCATCCGTGAAACGAACCAAGGTGGCCGCATATCCATCGCCATGTGCTGCCCTGTGGTCTGCATCCACCACCACGCCGATGCGCTCCAACTGCCCGTCTTGCAATTGCGGCAACAGCGCTGAAGTCAAATGACTTAAAACACCTTGCTTGGTGTTGTGCGCACCACCTGTGTCTTTGGGTGTAGCCACACGGACATCCACCGATATGCCTAACAGTCGGCAAAGCACCTCAAAAAACCCACGATCGGCATCACCTTCTACCAGCAAAATATTCTTGTGATTCATCGCACCTCCACATCAGCCTGGGTGATGTTGGCCAGCGCAACTTTATCAAAAACAGTTGCAATCATCCGCCCGTTGTCACTGGTGCGCACACTGCGGCCCATGCGAAACAACACGCCATCAACGTCCTTCCTCGCAACCGCTACCTTGGTAAAACTCTCAATGCAATCCCAACTGTGGGTGGTGGCAAAAATCTGAATGTCGAGCTTTTTGGCTGTATCAAACAACAAGGTCCAGACTTTCTCTTGCACGCTGTAATGCAGGCCATTTTCAAACTCGTCAATCAGCAAGAAACCGCCCTTGGCTGACAACAACTTGAGAACAAGCTGCAAGATGCGCAACATGCCATCTCCCATACTATTGAGTGGCACTGGGCGCGCCATATCAGACAACTTGACCTTCGCACTACGCTGAAAAGTTGGCCTGGCAGCAGAGCGTCCTTCTTCATTTCGGACAAAGTACAAGTTTTCAAACTCGGGCGCAATGATGCGCATGGCCTGCTTGACCACATCTTCATATTCTGTTAGAACAATTTTGTCCCATTCATCAGCCAATTCATCAGGTGAAATGATTTGCGTTGGAATCACGCTGCATGGAATGAAATTGGCCGCATCAGATGCCGACATCCTGAGCCGCGAGTAACCAGAATTCAAAAAGAAAGGCGGATATCTTCGGTCTGCTTTACTGATCTGAAGCACCTGACGCACCTCGCCCACCTCATCCTGAAGTTGCGTCTTTGGAATGATCCGGCGACGAACACGGTAACTTGTTTCACCCACTTCATCCACCACCGACTCCCGTTCCTCGGTCAGAAATACATGCTGCACACGCAAAACATCATCGGGCTTATGCGAACTGCCAATCTGTATGGCAGTGTCATCGTCCGCAGGAAAACATCGACCTGTAAAAAAATCCTGAAAAGGCAATGGTGAATCTGGCTCAGCACGTTCAGTTTCTTTGACCCGATATTTTTCGTCATGTTCTGCAGAAATTGAATCCAATAATTCACGCTGACCATTGCCAGCGTAAATACGCAATGCCTCCAGCACAGTGCTTTTACCTGTATTGTTTTTACCAACAATCAGGTTGATACGACCCAGCCTGGAAACTTCAAAGTTCTCCAGTAAACGAAAATTGTTGATCAATAAAGAATCAAGCATGATGTGCATTCCAGTTAAATCATCGTGAAAAGTGGAACAACCATAAGTTAACCCTACCAGGGGAATATGTTCAGTTGGAAGTCAATACCATTCACCACGACGGGGGTCATCTTTCGGGGTGACTGGGAAGGTTATGCGAGTTAGTCTGTTGATCTGAAGTCACGTCCGACACCATCCTGCCTCCAATCGAGTAATAGTTGGCAAGCCTCAAAATGGCGTGATGGAAAAGCGCTGCGCTTGGACAATTGGCATAAATGGCAGCATGTGCAACTAGAAACCCATACTGCTTGCACATTTTCATGGCAGATAGCGGCTTGTTATTACCTGGCCCACGCGAACCCTTTTCAGCGGCCAATACTTTCAGTCGTTCCCATGGCATTCCCGGCGTGGCTTCCGGGGCATTTTCAAACACATCATCCAATTTCAGCCATTTTTTGAGTGCTGCCGTGTCTGCCAAAAACCAAGCCTCAATGGCTTTGACAGCCACAAAAATCAGATCAGTATGTTCCGCGCCAATTCTGGTCTTGACACACTCTGTATCAGGCGCTTCATCCAGATCAGTCAGTATCACAATATGTTTGGCATTCGCCAGGCGCAACTGAGCCACGGACGGGAGTATGTTTTGTGGCAATAAATTGCCCCCTCCTTTGGCATTGATGACGGGTGAACAAATCTCGATGCCATTGTCTTTTGCCCAGGCTCTGAATGAATCGGACTCAACGATGATTTTCTCGGTATCACCTTCCACAATAAAACCCACCCTCACCATGGCAAACCCCCGTCAAAAAGGTTCATTAACCATGCTGTATCAAGGTTCAATTGCCCGATGTCTGCACTATGAGCACCCGCATTTTTGGCCACCGTTTTACCATCCACCTTATTGACTAGCCAAAGCTCCTCAACTCGTGATGCCCGCACCAAAGACTCGCTGTGCGTGGTGACAAAAACAGGGTGCTTGGGTGACGCTTGTTCACGCATCAAATCCACCAACGCCTCAATACCTTTTGGGTGAATGCCTCGCTCAGGCTCTTCTATCAGTGTTATGCCGTAGCCAGATGAACGACTCAACACCGCAGTCATGATGCACAGCGCGTATATCGTTCCGTCAGAAATTAAATTGGCAGGGAAATGTGGCTTGATGCCGAATTCCTTGAACTTGATCACCGTACCACCGCTTAACCGCTCAGGTGCTGTATGTATCTGCTCCATACCGGGAACCAGCAACGTCATCCAGTCCACCACCTGGGACTGAAATTCTTCATTTTTTTCCAACATAGCCAGCATGGTCGCCACGTTGTGCCCATGCGAATCCAACAGTGTCGCATCTGCGCTTGATCCGTCTGGCTCTTTTGCCCCCAATGGGTCAAAGCGAAATACCTGTACATTGGTCAGATACTCGTGCAAAGGCACCTCACCCTTTGTAAACATCAACGCCGACACATCCGACGGAAGACTATCAATGGTTGATTGGGTACCGTCTTTTTTATAGAGCGTAGATGCCTGAGACTTTTTACGACTCAGGACGAGCACACCCTCCACAGTCAGGCGTTCTTCCAGTTGGGGACGGGTATCCATATCATGCACTTTCAAGCTGTACGACAACTTTTGAGCATTCATGGTGGCCTGAATGTCAAATTCAAAAGTCCGTGCGTTGTTCTTGCGCAGCTTATAGCCATGAATTTGCGCAAACCCCCTGAACTTGCGAATGGCTTTGACGGCACCCAGTTCAATCACGGCACTGACAAACGCCAGTGCGTCCATGAGATTGCTCTTGCCAGAGCCATTGGGACCAGCAAAAACACCGAAAGGCTTGAGCTGCTCAAGTCTTAGTCGGGCCACACTCTTGAAACCCGCAATCTCAATAGAGTCATTGCTCATCGTTCATCCTTATTGCCCCATTCATCACTCAGCTCCCAGCAACTCCGCCTCAATCTGCGCAATGCTGGGCAGGTATTGGGCAAGATCATCCGGTAGTTGTAGCCGGTATTCGGCAATGCCAAGGGGCTGGGTCATGCCGCGAAGCGCGTATTCGGCCACGACCTTGTGATTTTGCTTGCACAGCAACAGTCCCAACGTGGGCTTGTCTTCAGCGCTTTTAATTTTTTCGTCCACCAGCGTGACATAAAAATTGAGCTGCCCCGCATGTTCCGGCTTGAACTCGCCTGCCTTCAGCTCCACCACCATGAAACGATGCAGGCGGTAGTTGTAAAACAGCAGGTCGATGAAAAAGTCCTGGCCTTCGACGGCCACATTCACCTGCCGCCCCACAAAGGCAAAGCCCTCACCCAGTTCCATCAGCAGCCGGGTCACATGGCGTGTCATGGCGGCTTCAATGTCGCGCTCTACAGCTTCATTGGAGACACCCAGAAAGTCGAACAGGTACGGGTCTTTCAGCGTTTGCTGCGCCAGTTCAGACTCTGGCGCAGGCAAGCGGGTGGCAAAATTGGTGACCGCCTGGCCCGAACGCTGCTGTAAACGCGTTGAAATGTGATGCCACATCACGGTGCGCGACCAGCCATGCTCGATAGCTTGGGTGGCGTACCAAACCCGCTCTTCACGGGTCTTGAGCTTGGTCAACAGCAGCAGGTTTTGACCCCAGGGCAATTGTCCAACAAGCTGTTGGACAATTTCTTCCTCTGGCCAGGCTTCATGAAACGCACGCATGTACATCAGATTGCTGCGGGCAAAACCCTTCATATCAGGAAAAGCCGATTGCAAATCTTTTGCCAGCCGGTCAATGACCCTGGCACCCCAACCCTGCGCTTGTTGCCGCTGCAAAATATCGTGCCCAATGTGCCAGTACAGCATCACCAGTTCGCGATTGACCGCCAATACGGCGCGTTGCTGGGCGGCCTGAATGTGCTGCTTCAGGCTGGCCAGCCAGTGGGGGTAATCGGCAGGAAGAGTCGTTAGATCAGTCATCGCACGAACCCTTGTACAGCGTTTGGCCATACTTTTAAACCTGGGAATTTGGTCAACAGGCTGTTGTCGGACTCGTCGTCGCGTGACATGGTGACGTATGACATCTTCGCGCAATTCATCGGAGGTTTTCTTGCCAGCCCTACAGGCGTTGGGTTCATTGACTCGGTGTTAACTGCTCCAGGCGCAGGGAAACCAGTATCTCTTCTACTGACCACGCCGATACGTTCCAACTGCCCGTCTTGCAATTGCAGCAACAGTGCCGACTTCAAATCAATTAAAACACCAGCTTTTTTGTGGAATGACCCACCAGAGTCTTGAATGATGTGCATTCTTGTTAAATCAACGTGAAGAGTGGAACAACCATAAGTTACCCCTACCAGGGGAATATGTTCAGTGGGAAGTCAATACCATTCACCACGATGGGGTCATCTTTCGGGGTGACTGGGAAGGTTATGCCAGTTAGTCTGTTGATCTGAAGTCACGTCCGACACTATCCTGCCTCCAATCGAGTAATAGTTGGCAATCCCCAAAGCCCGATTACGTTCTTGTGCGCGGCGCACAGCCACATTGCCAATCGCCAGCATTTCAAGAGCTTGGCGAGCCAGTTCTGCTTCGGTATAAGGTTTGCGTGTTGATTGATTCATGATGACTCCAAAGAGGCTAAAAAATAAGACAGCACATCGGGTGCCACTGCAATCGTCTGCTCTTGTGTACCAGTCGCCACCAGATCAAAGCCATCGCCCGTATTGGAAAACAATTGCCAGCTATCTGCCAAGGGTCGATAGAGTGTCCAAAACAGCCTCCGAGCACGTCCAAATCGACGGCGCACATCCACATACGGCACCGAATGCCCGCCCAAGCTGACACGCTCGCGAATGCGGGTCATGCACAACTCAGGGTTATCTAACGTGATGAATATCAGCGATATTTCAAAACCTGCTCGCTTCGCTTGCTGAAGGTGACGCGCCAAACCCTGACCAGCCAGCGTGGATTCCACCACCCGCGACGAACCCGCATGGATGGCTGCCTCCAGACGACGCACAAACTGCTTACCGGCCTCAATGCGCACACTCAACGGGTCAAGCGGTGCCAGTTCGGCTGCAATGGCATCAGCGCCCAAGTAAGAGATGCCAAATCGGGTGACATATTCTTCGGCGAAAGTGGACTTGCCACTGCCGTTGGGGCCACCCACAATCACCAGCCGTTTAATCATCGCTGGCCCCACCCGTAACCGCCTTGACCTCTGCCAGCAAATTGCCAAACTTGCCGTAGTTCACTTTCACCCCATCATCCAGATCAAGCTGGATGCGCATGTCGGCGTAGTGGCGCAGTTGTTCGTCGTAGGCGATCAGTTCGGTGAGTTTCTTTTTGAGTGACTCGATTTGTTTGGCCAGTTTGTTGCGGGCGGCGGTACTGCTGGCCGCTGCGGCATCTTTTTTCAGCATGTCGATGCGGGACTGGATTTTGCCGGTGAGGGGCACGACGTATTGGCCGCGCATTCTGGCCAATGTGCCTTCGTGGTAGCGGTGCAGATAGACCAGGGCTTGAAAGGCGCCTTGTTTGCCGCTGGAAAACAGCCAGTAGATGGGGCGTCTTTTGTAGGTTTGCAGGTGGTCTTTGAAAAACTTGTCGGCAATGTAGCGGCGGATGGTTTCGTCCGGGGTTTCGCCGAGCTTGGTGCCTAGACTTTCGGCCAGCCATTGCAGGTTAGTGGGAAGTGAGGAGTGTTGTTTAGTGGAAAGTGAGGAGTGGGAAGTGGGAAGTGGGAAGTGTTGTTGAGTACGTTTCTCTTCACTCTCAACTGTATTGCCACCACTGTCCACTGAATTGCCTTCACTCTGCACTTCACACTGTCCACTCTCCACTGAATTGCCTTCACTTCCCACTTCCCACTGTCCACTCTCCACTGAATTGCCTTCACTTCCCACTTCCCACTGTCCACTGTCCACTGAATTGCCTTCACTCTGCACTTCACACTGTCCACTCTCCACTGAATTGCCTTCACTTCCCACTTCACACTGTCCACTGTCCACTGAATTGCCGCCCCAGACTGCGCTTAGAAACTCACGAATGCGCCAGGCTGCGTCGTCTTCAAACCAGAGTTCGTCGGTGATGGGGACAATGCCATCGGCATCTGCGGGGAATTTTGTGTAACGGTTTGGGTCAAAGCCGACATTGCCTGCATGGGCGTAAATCAGTCCGGGTTCGTCCAGGCTATAGCGGCCCATCATGCAGCCAATGGCGTAGGAAATCAGGCGCTGGCAGTCTTTTTCTCGGTCGGCACGGGTTAGGGTGATTTGGGATTCGGGGACTTCGGGTGAGAGTTCGTCTTGGAGTCCGTAAGCGTTGATGAAAATGCGGTTGTTTTCTGTCTCAAGAGTACTCAGTATTGCAATATTAGCGCTTGTATTTGTAGCATGTTTTTTCCATGCTTCAGCTATTGAGAAATTTCCACCTGTAACTACAACTATTGGGAACTGAGTGAAATCCCAAGACGTCTCTTCACTGTCCCAGTCCTTTTTGGCGATCGATACTGCTTGTTCAATTAGGCTAGTTACAGTAGCTTGATCAACGTCGGTTCTAATCGGAAGGTGTCCAATTTCACCTGCCCCATAGTTAAGTGTCGGCGACAAAAATTTCAATAGATGACTGGAAACTGAGGAATTTAGAAAGCCTAGATGAGCAATGTAATTTTCCTCATTAGAAAATAAACACATGCCAGCACTTGAAAAAAGATAACCTGATCCGAATAATCTCGCAGAGAATTTTGCCGATGAAATGGCAGTCCAAGTGATACCAGAACGGAAAAAATAGTCCAAACTAACAAGGTATCTGGACCAGTGGGCTCCGCCATTTTTTATGGTCGCGTGCGCCTTTGCTGCTTCCCCGTCATTTTCCCAATTTACGACTGTTTCATTATTCCCGTACCATTTCCTGAAGGCACCACCATCGTTGTAGGGAAACCAGCGCTTTTGACTTTTCTGAGCATCCACACGGGAACTACAGCCAATGAATAGTCTGTCTTTTGAAACCTCGTGCCAGTAGCGGACAAACCGTGCATTATTGCCAGTCCCCATGCCTTTCCTTGTTTCAGCAATGGTGCCAATCAATGCGTTCTCTAAAAAGCTTCGGGTTGTTTGGGGACTTGCCCAATACGCAATCGGACTCCCCGGAATTTTCTTGAAATCCTCCGCCGAAGCGCGAAAGAAATATTTTTCCATGCCTTGTTCATTAAGACTCTGCTTGTTCTCGCCCATTCTGCTTCTCCTTCCAGCAACACATTGCGACTATCAGTCTGTCTGGATATTTTGATCATTGACGGCCACCTTGACGATTGCCGCCTTCCACTTCTCGCATTTGCTGCAAATCGTTTTCGATTTCCTCTACCGTGGGCAATGCGCCCTTCAGGTTGTCTGGTAAAGCCTCCACCAGGGTGTATTCGCTCACGCCCATGGGTTTGTTCATGTCGCGCAGAGCAAACTCCACCTCGATGTTATTTTTGTCACGGCACAGCAGCAGGCCAATGGTGGGCTGGTCGTCATGGCGTTTGAGCAGGCTGTCCACGGCAGACAGGTAAAAGTTGAGTTTGCCTGCGTATTCAGGGATGAATTTGCGGTTCTTGAGTTCCACCACCACGTAGCATTTCAGCGTGACGTGGTAGAACAACAAGTCGATGTAGTAATCGTTGCCCGCCACTTCCAGGTGGTACTGTCGGCCAATGAAGGCAAAGCCTTTGCCCAGCTCCAGCAGAAATTGGGTGATGTGTTGGGTGAGTTGGCGCTCCACATCTAGCTCGTTGAATGGCGCTGTCATGGCCATGAAGTCGAAGGTGTAAGGGTCTTTGAGGGTTTGCTGGGCCAGGTCGGACTGTGGCAGGGGCAAGGTGCGGGAAAAGTTGGTCACTGCCTTACCTGCGCGGGCATATAAGTTTGATTTGAGTTGCAGTGCCAACACATCGCGGCTCCAGCCTTGCTCAAGGGTGTGGTCGATATAAAAACAGGCCTCTGCCACGCTGCTGCACTTGGTAAAAATCAGGATGTTGTGGCCCCAAGGAATTTTTGTCAGCAATGCAGAAAGCTGACTTTCAGTACCTGCCCAAGGCGTATCTCGTAATTTGGCAACAGCCTGTTGCCAAATTGCAGGGTCGCAGTAGAAGCGAAAGAAAGCCCGGCAATACCGCAGATTTTTGGATGAAAAGCCGCCAATCTCCGGGAAGGCTTGCCTCAAGTCGTGACTAAATGCATCGATGAAACCGCTTCCCCATTGTGCATGGGACTCTCGATCAACAATTTGCTCTCCAATTTCGTAGTAGAGGGAAATCAACTCACCATTGGCGGCCAGAGCGATTTTCATCCGTGTCGCATGAATTCTCTGCTTGATGGTCTTGAGCCACTCTTGGTATTCGGCCAGCACATCAAGGGGGAGATTTAGGGGGGATGTCATGGCGGGTTCGGTCATGCCAGTTTGCTTTGTGCAATCGCCTTGGTCATCATGGACATCTTTTCTGCCTCCGAATTGCCATCCACCAAGCGCATATAAGCCCCTTGGTAGTGTGGTTTGTGCATGTTGCCCAAGACAAACGCGGTTGTCGAAACGACCTCACCCCCGATGCTGTCGAACGCCCTCGCACCCAAATGCGCCATCGTTAGTATGGTGTGCTGGTTCAGAATACGACTGCGCAGCGCTTCATACGACGACAAAAACATCCAGCTCTGCATCGTGACCATGCTATTAAACCCGGACGGCTTGCACCAGCCAAATCCACGCTCCATAAACATCGCAAACAAATCCGATTTACTGTCAGGAAACGTTGCTTTGGCGTAGTCTTTCAACGCTGAATTCATGCCCTTGCCACCCATATACGGCGGATTCGCCACCACCGCATCAAACTGCATCGCCAGAACTTGCGCCTGCCTTAACAAAGGCCAGATATCCTGCGCTGCGGCCTGGGCATACAGGTCACCGCTTTCCATTATTTGCTGCACAGTTTGTAGCAGCTTATGCACGCCAGCATTGAGTTGTGGCGGTATTTGTATCAAAGAACCAAAGGTTTTGGCGTGCTCAAACGTGGCGATCAGGGCGGCTATTGTGGGCTGAAGGGCGTTGTCTGTGGGTCGGGTTAGCGTGGCATCACCCGACATGGCCGTCATGCCAACGGATTCCCCAAGCGACATTTGGGGGTAGGTATCGGGGAATAAATCGTCAGGTGTCAAATCGTTGGTGGCTTGAGGAAAGCCCTCACCCCCACCCTCTCCCAAAAGGCGAGGGAGCAAGGCAGAAGTCAACGCATGGGCTATTGTTTCGGCATCCAGGCCTTGACTACTTTGCAATGCCATCACGTTGAGAAGAACGGGTTCGTTGAACAGCCGCCGGTCATCGGCACGCGCTTTCATCATCAAGGCAAAACCGGCCAGTTGAGCGGCACGGTCGTCAATGTCCAGCCCGTAAAGATTCTTTTCCAGAATCAGGCGCGGTATGGCACGGGGCTGGTAGCCACGCTCCAGATAAATGGCTTTAAGAACGTCATAGGCTACTACCAAAATATGACCACTGCCACAGGCCGGGTCCAGCACGGTGATGGATTCTGGGTTCAGAGGGGGCAGAGGGGGCAGAGGGGGCAGAGGGGGCAGAGGGGGCAGAGGGGGCAAGTGGGGAGTGGGAAGTGAAGAGTGGGGAGTGGGGTGTTTTAGATTAGGCGGGTTTGTAGGACTGATAGCATTTTTTTTAATTCCATGAGCAAGGCCAGTGCTGTCTTCGCCTGTGTTTCGGTCAGGTATTGGAGACGAATGGCTATCAGGATTTGAGTATCCACTTCTGCCCTGGAGCCTTGTGCTATCGATAGGAAATTGCGAAATTCCGCAGTTGATTTTCTGGCTTGACCTTCGGCGATATTCGACGGAATCGATACCACCGCACGACGAATCTGATTCGTCAGCCCATAAAGTTCCTCGCGTGGAAATAGCCGCGTCAAACAATAAACTTCCGTGACCAAGTCCATCGCCTTCTGCCAAACAATCAGCTCCCGATAATTCTGAACGCCCATCGATACTCTCCTTGTCCACTGACAACTGCCCACTCTCCACTTCACACTGCCCACTCCCCACTGCCCACTCCCCGCTGCCCACTCCCCGCTGCCCACTCCCCACTGCCCACTCCCCACTCCCCACTCCCCACTGCCCACTCCCCACTCCCCACTGCCCACTCCCCACTCCCCACTGCCCACTCTCCACTCCCCACTC
>CAIYWD010000002.1 GCA_903929815.1 uncultured beta proteobacterium | reverse complement strand
TTTAGACCTCATGTCAAATGCCGTCATTCTCGCGAAGGCGGGAATCCAGTGCATGTTGGTTTACCAGGGTACAAAGGCAGTCTGGATTCCCGCCTTCGCGGGAATGACGATGGTGGGGTCTAAACGGTTACGGACTTGAAGGTGTAACATATTGATTTTTAAATATTTTAATATTGCGATTGGCATAAACTATTGATTATAAATAAATAGTTTATTAAACAAGTTAGACAGACTCTTAGCCTGGGTTTAACACCCTAAAAAACATTATTTAAAATCAACATATTGCAAACGAATTTTGCACAACAAAAAAATAGTATCTCTATAATGCATTGATTTTTATTACTATTTTTTGCCATATGTTAAAGATGGGTTAGGTTATGGTCAACAATAAGTTCCGCATTTGGCTTGTCAGATTTTGACGCACTACGTTGTAAAAAAATCGCTTATGTGGCTGGGTCATATAAGCGATTTGCGATTGGCATTGCATCCCAACACTGACGGCTAAAGGCAAAACTTATTGTTGACCCTATCGTTATGTCGTAGGTTGCTATTCTTTTGATACTTATTAGCATCAAACACTGTTTATCGGGTTATTCATGCCGCCTGTCGGATGGGGTGCGTTATGCGATAAGATAATCGTGCAGAATAACCCAAGAGGATATGAACACTATGAACACAATCCAACGTCGGGGCTTTACGCTGATTGAGCTGATGATCACAGTGGCCATCATCGGCATTCTGGCTTCTGTGGCTCTGCCCGCTTATACCCAATACATCATCCGATCCAATCGATCGGCTGCTCAGGCGCAAATGATGGATATTGCCAACCGCCAGCAACAGTTTCTGCTGGTCAACCGTGCGTATGCAAGCAAAACCACGCTGGAAGCCAGCGGCTATGCCTTGCCATCCTCGGTCGGTGCAAAATATGGTTATGCGATCGCGCTGGGAACGGGCACAGTCCCAACATTCACCATTACTTTCACGCCTTCAGGCACACAGGCTGCCGATGGTAATTTGACACTGACCCATGACGGGGCAAAAACGCCGGTGGACAAATGGTAAAGGCATCACCCCCCCCCCTCTTCGGATCGGCAGAGTGGCTCCACTCTGATTGAGGTTCTTGTGACCTTGGTGGTCATTGCTTTTGGTTTGCTGGGTTTGGTTGGGCTGCAAATGCGGCTACAGTCTTCAGAGATGGAGTCCTACCAAAGAAGTCAGGCACTTTTATTGCTGAATGATATGGCCAGCCGTATGGCCGTTAACCGCAGCAATATTGCCACTTATGCGACCGGTGCACCCGTCACCAGTCCTTTGGGTGCAGGTATGACTTGCCCTACAGCAGTATCCACCGTTGTTGAACGTGATCTCAAGGAATGGTGTGATGCCCTTCAAGGTGCAGGTGAAACTGAAACAGGGGGAGCGAAGGTGGGCGTCATGCTTGGCGGGCGTGGCTGCATTCAGGCTGTCACAGGCGGTGTGGAATACCTCGTCACGGTAGCCTGGCAGGGCTTGTCGCCTGTGTCTGCGCCGCCTTCGTCTATCGCTTGCGGAAAAGACAGCTACAACATGACAGGCAGTTCGTGTACAAACGACGCCTGTCGCAGAGTGGTGACCACATTGGTGCGGGTGGCGACGCTATGAAAACTCGTCCTACTGTCTCCTTGGCGCAGCAAACCGGTTTCACACTGGTTGAGCTGATGATTTCCCTAGTGTCACTGACCGCCTTAATCGGGCCACCAATGTTCGGCATAATCGGGCCACAAACAGGTGATTAAAACGACATCCCGAGGGGGTTAAACAGTGGTGGATTTTGCCTCTTTTTGGGAAGCGGATTTCTGGCTGCTTGGTG
>CAIYWD010000001.1 GCA_903929815.1 uncultured beta proteobacterium | reverse complement strand
CTTTGGGCGCACTGCGTCGTTACAAATCGCTAGTGTGGCTCGCCACACGTCGCGCTTTGCGCCTAGCATTGCATCCCAAACCAGACGGCCAAATGCGGAATTTATTGTTGACCATATCCTAACTATAAAGGCACTTTTTTCAACATTTCAATGCCAATGTGACCGGCGGCAATTTCACGCAGTGCGGTGACACCTGGCTTGTTTTTGCTTTCAACTTTAGGGGTGTGACCGTGGCTTAACATGCGGGCACGGTAAGAAGCCGCTAACACCAATTGAAAGCGGTTAGGAATTTGCAACAAGCAGTCTTCAATCGTGATACGAGCCATAAATCTCCTGGGAAGTAGAAAAAGCACTACAAAAGGCGAAGCGCTTCAAAAATACGTGTATTTGTGCGCCGCTGCGCCTGGTATTTGAGCCGTTGTGAATGGACAATGGACTGAAGGTCAAACAGAGCCTCATCAAACGAGGCATTGATTGTAACGAAGTCAAATTGATGCACTTGAGCCATTTCATGTGCAGCATTTTCAAGTCTTGTTTCAATGACTTGCGAAGAGTCTTCACCACGTCGCTCAAGACGTGCGCGCAGTTCGTTCCAACTGGGCGGCAAAATGAAAATCGTAGCGGCATTGGCAAACAGCTTTTTGGTTTGCAATGCCCCCTGGTAGTCAATCTCAAGAATGATGTCTGCGCCCTGACTGAGACGTTCTTCTATCGCCTGTTTGGATGTGCCATAGCGGTTGTGATGAACATAAGCCCATTCCATGAAAGCCTCAGCCTGTACCATGGCATCGAAAACTGCATCAGACACAAAAAAGTATTCCCGACCGTTTTGTTCCTGACCCCTTGGCGGGCGCGTAGTGTGAGATATCGAGAGTTGCAGGTGGGCATCGTTGGCAAGCAGGGCGTTGACCAGGCTCGACTTGCCCGCGCCGCTGGGGGCTGCAATGACAAACAGGTTTCCAGAATAGTCCATAAATGATGAAAGAGTGGAAAATTGGCAATTATTCTATGTTTTGCACTTGTTCGCGCATTTGCTCTATCAACACTTTCATATCGACTGAAATGTGAGTGAGTTCGAGTGCAGCAGATTTTGAGCCTAAGGTGTTGGCTTCGCGATGGAGTTCCTGCATCAAAAAATCAAGCCGTTTGCCAATTTCCCCCCCTTTTCCAATCAACCGTTCAAGCTCGTCAAGATGCGACAGCAAGCGGGTGATTTCTTCAGCAATATCAATGCGCATAGCAAAAGCTGTGGCTTCGGCCAAGGCGCGGTCGTGGGCTGCCTCTGGCAAAGTGGCACCGCCCACAGCGCCAAGAGCCTCTTGCCAGCGATCCATGAAACGCTGGCGCTGTTGAACGACCAGCTTGGGAACCAAAGGTTGTGCTCTGTTAGCCAGGCTTCGCAGTTGGGCTATGTTGTCTTGCAGCATGACGGCCAATCGATCGCCCTCACGCTCGCGGGCAGACATCAAGGCATCAATAGCCTGGTTGGTGAGTGTCAAAACGTCATGCTGCCCATGCGTGCAAGAAGTGTCGTTGTCGGCAAGGCGCAAGATGTCAGCAACGCTCAAATCGGCTGCGCGAGGCAGCTTTGCGTGAATATTGTCTTGCACAACACTTAAGCGCTCCAACAATCCAAGTGATGGTTCATGGACAAAATCGGATGCATGGTTATCCATCGAAATGCGAATTTCAACCTTGCCGCGTTTAATGCGCTTTTGAACACGCTCGCGTAAAACAGACTCCATCACACGCAAGTCATCTGCCATTCGAAAAGACAGATCAAGGTAGCGACTATTGACAGAGCGTATTTCAATGCCTAAATGGCTACCAGCGTGTTGGTTCGTTGGGATCTCTGGGGTCAAAGCTACGTCATTGGACAAGACGCAGGCGTAACCGGTCATACTGTAAACTGGCATATTGAAAACTCTTTGTATAAAACAAGTTTGAGAATAACCCTGTTTTTGGTCGTGCTGACCTGATCTGGCTTGAAAATATGTCAAAACCCAAACCTTCACCCTTGCCTCCCAACACCATGATAGGTGGTTATCGTGTCATTCGACGGGTGGCATCAGGTGGTTTTGGTGTTGTTTATCAGGCTGTTGGCACGGACGATCAACAAGTTGCCATCAAGGAATATTTGCCTGCGTCACTGGCAACGCGTGAACCAGGTGCTTTGTTACCGCAAGTTCAGCCAGAAAAGTTGTCTTTGTACCGGTTGGGGTTGAAAAGTTTTTTTGAAGAGGGTCGGTCACTGGCACAGATTGCCCATCCTTCGGTGGTCAGTGTGCTGAATTTCTTTCGCGAAAACGATACCGTTTACATGGTCATGAACTACCTTGAAGGAGCGAGTCTTCAGGATTTCATATTGGTCGCACGAGACATCAAACAGGCCAAAATTTTTCGTGAATCCACCATTCGCTCTTTGTTTGATGAAATTCTGCGTGGCTTGCGCATTGTTCACCAACACAAAATGCTGCACCTAGACATCAAGCCTGCCAATATTTTCATTACAGACGACAACAAGTCGGTGTTGATTGATTTTGGTGCTGCCCGCGAAGTATTGAGCAAGGAGGGCAACTTCGTGCGCCCCATGTACACCCCAGGTTTTGCAGCGCCAGAAATGTACCGGCGTGATGCAACCATGGGGCCATGGACTGACATTTATGCCATCGGTGCTTGTATTTATGCCTGTATGCAGGGCTATCCGCCTGTTGAAGCACCGCATCGCCAGTCTGGTGACAAAATGCTGGCAGCAATCAAGCGCCTCAAAGGTATCTATTCCGATGATTTAATTGAAGTGGTGGAATGGTGCATGGCACTTGATCCCTTAACCAGACCCCAGTCGGTATTTGCGCTGCAAAAAGAGTTGAATCAAGGCGGTGCGCGCCGTTACACCAAACTCAGTTTGGGTGAAAAAATGCGCATGCAGCTTGGCACCATGGTCGATGGATCCAGGAAAAATGTTTTTAAGGCGACTAACCCAGGTCAAAAATGAAGTTTTCAGTTTTTCAAGTCAGTCGCAAAGGCGGACGTTCCAACAACGAAGACCGTATGGGCTACTGCTACACCCGTGATTCTGCTGTGTTCGTTCTTGCTGATGGCATGGGTGGGCATCCACAGGGTGAGGTTGCGGCTCAATTGGCCTTGCAAACCGTTGTAGAGCTGTTCCAGAAAATGGCACAAACCAAACTGGCCGATGTGGCTGATTTTTTGACTGAAGCCTTGATGGCTTCGCACCGTCAAATTTTGCACTACGCCATTGAAAAAGGCTTGCTTGATTCACCACGCACCACCATTGTGGTGGCTGTGGTCCAGTCAGACTGTGTGTGCTGGACGCATTGTGGAGACTCCCGTCTGTATTGGGTTCGTCAGGGTGAACTGCTCACGCGCACGCGTGACCATTCACTCTTGGAGCAAACTCAAACAGGAAAGATCAAGTCCCACGAGCGCATCAATCGCAACGCGCTGTTCACCTGTTTGGGATCACCTATCAAACCTGTTTTTAGCGTGAGTGCGGTGCAGCCTTTGCTGCACGGCGACAAGCTCATGCTCTGTTCTGACGGCTTGTGGTCAAGCCTGTCTGAAGACGAAATTGTGTTTGAGTTAGGTCAAAAATCGGTAGATTCTGCTGTGCCCGATATGGTGGAGTTGGCACTGCGCAACGCCGGCAGTCACAGTGACAATGTGACCTGCCTTGGTTTTACCTGGGAAATGCCAGACGTTCCTGCATCAGAACACGGCAGTTCTGCGCCAGACCCTGTTATTGATAGCACGTTTGCATCCACTGTACAGTCAGCCTGGGCAGAAGTTCCTGTTGATGAGCTTAACGATGCAGAGATTGAACGATCCATCGAAGAAATCAATGAAGCCATCCGCAAAGCTGCCGAGAAAAAACTTACCCAGACGCTCTGAACGCACCAAGAGCAATACCACTGTTAACGCAATAAATAGCTATTAATCTTATAGCTACTCACGCTTATCCCATAAGCCTTAGAGGCCTATTTCTTATGAAAATTGTATTGGCATCCAATAACCCCGGCAAGCTCCTTGAACTGCAAGCCATGTTGGCGCCCTTGGGCGTTATGTTGGTCAGTCAAGGTGCTTTAGGCATTCTGGAAGCCGCCGAACCATTTCACACTTTTATTGAAAATGCCATGGCCAAAGCACGCCATGCCACACAGCACAGTGGCTTAGCTGCTGTGGCAGATGACGCAGGACTGTGTGTTGATGCATTTGGCGGATTGCCTGGTGTGCAAACGGCCTATTACGCCACCCAATTTGGCTATGCCAAGAGCGATGCCAACAATGTTCGCGCCTTGCTCGAACAAATGCAGGGCATAGACAATCGACGTGCAGCCATGGTTAGCACACTGGTGGCCATGCGATCACCCCAAGACCCCGAACCTTTGGTCGCTGTTGGCCGCGTGGTGGGTGAAATTGCGCGTGCTCCCATCGGCAGCAATGGCTTTGGCTTTGATCCAATCATGTTTATCCCCGAATTTGGCCAAACGTTTGCTCAATTGCCCCTTGAAGTCAAAAATGCCAACAGCCACCGTGGTCGTGCTGTCCAGGCCATGCTGGCTTTGATGCGCGAGCGCTGGTTATAAGGATGTGGTCAATAATAATTTCCGTATATGGACTTTTTTCAAAGAACTTCAGTTTATCTGGTAGTCGATGGCTTTGAAGTCATGCGCCAAATCACAACGAAGCAACTGCAAACTTTGGGTGTTGACACAATATTGACCGCCACCAATGGGATCGAAGCGCTGAACATTCTTCGCAAGGAGCATGTTGATCTGGTGTTGTCAGACTTGAAGATGCCTACGATGTCAGGGCTGGAACTGCTGAAGGTGATTCGCGCAGACAAACATTTGATCCGACTGCCTTTCTTGATGATTACCGCTGAATTTGACCGAAAAATGATTCTGGAGGTCATTAATGCTGGCACCAACGGCATCCTGTTCAAGCCCTACACAACGCAGCGTCTGACGGAATACATTCAGAAAACCCTGTCGTTTCAACAACCGAGGGCGGAGCCATTGCTATCGCAAGCATCGGCCATGCTCACGGCGCAGCCGGTCATCAGCACGACAAAGTCCGAAAGTGCATCCCACTTCGCCAAATCAGTGTCATCTTTCCCCGATTTGACGTTACAAAACGACTCTCGTCTTCTTATTTTGATTGTGGATAATGATGTTGCCAGCCAGCTTTTGCTGTTGAAAATGTTCAATAATGATTACCTTGTGCGCACGGTCAGCAGTGGTGAAATGGCATTGACCATTTGCAGATCAGATACGCCACCTGACTTGGTACTACTTGACATCATGATGCCGGGCATGGACGGCTTTGAGGTGGCGCTTCATATGCGTGAATACCCTGGCTCCACAAATATTCCGATCATTTTTGTCACCGCCAAGAACGACCACGAAACACTATTGAAATGTATGTCGCTGGGTGCCGTTGATTTTGTCACCAAGCCAATTGATCTGGGGGTCATGCGGCTAAGAGTCAGCAATTTTATGCACCATCTGACGCTGCACAAACAGTTGCAGACTGCCTATGACGACGTGTTAAAGCAGTCTCGAATACGCGATATGGTGGATCAAATCACGCGCAATGACTTGCGCTGACCTTTGGCGGGCGCAAGTACACAGGAATTTGCACACTGAATCGGCTTGCGACTCTATCTCTGTCTTGCCTTAGGATATGGTCAACAATAACTTCCACATTTGGCTCGTCCGCTTTGGGCGCACTGCGTCGTTACAAATCGCTTATGTGGCTGGGCCACACCGCACGATTTGCGCCTAGCATTGCATTTTTAACTCTGACGGCCAAATGCACAACTTATTGTTGACCATATCCTTAACGTCTTAAGTGGGAAGCCAACATCCTTAAATTCGCCCAACTTTGAATTGCACCCGTAGCGAACCAACCATGCCATGCCATTTCGCACCTTGCCCCCTTTATCGCTCTATGTTCACCTGCCTTGGTGTCTAAAAAAATGCCCTTACTGCGACTTTCATTCGCACGAAATACGCGCCGCAGACCTGCCTGAGCAACGCTACCTGAATGCCTTGATGGCTGATGTGGAGTCTGCACTGCCGCTGATTTGGGGGAGAACAGTGCAAAGCATCTTCATCGGCGGGGGGACGCCCAGCCTGTTTTCACCACAAGCCATTGACCAATTGTTGTCTGGTCTGCGTGCCAGATTGCGCATCAATGCCCTCTGTGAAATCACCTTGGAAGCCAACCCTGGCACGTTTGAGACAGACCGTTTCAAGGCGTATCACCAAGCTGGAATCACGCGCCTGTCTATCGGGGTACAGAGCTTTCAAGACGATTTTTTAAAAACTCTAGGCAGAGTACACAACCGAGCACAAGCACTTGCAGCAGTGCTTGAAACTGCACAAATTTTTGACACGTTTAACCTTGACCTGATGTATGCCCTGCCAGGTCAAACGCTGACCACATTGCGCCAGGATGTGGAGACTGCCTTGTCGCTGCAACCGCCACATGTATCCATTTACCAACTGACCATTGAGCCAAACACCCTGTTTGCCAAATATCCACCCACAGTGCCAGATGAAGACACTGCCGCCGATATGCTGGACATCATCACCAGCATGACAGGGGAAGCCGGTTTGCACCGCTATGAGGTATCAGCCTATGCAAAAGCAGGTCATGCGTGCCAACACAACCTTAATTACTGGCGGTATGGTGACTATCTGGGCATTGGCGCAGGCGCTCACAGCAAAATCAGTTTGGCTCACCAAGTGCGACGTCAGGTGCGCTGGCATGATCCGGCGTACTACATGGCGCAGGCACTTGCAGGCAACGCCATGACACAAGACAACGAGGTGAGCAGATCAAACCTGACTTTTGAATTCATGCTCAATGCGCTGAGACTGGCAGATGGCTTTGATGTGCAATTGTTCATGGAACGCACCGGTTGCGCCACCAACGCCACCAACGCCACAGGTATCCTTGACAAGGCTGCACAACAGGGGTTTGTGACATTTGATGGTATTCATGTGCAGCCCACCGCACGGGGTTTTGATTTTTTGAACGACCTCCAAATGATGTTTTTACCTTCGTAGCTGGTAGGTCGTTCTGCCAAAATCAAGGATCAGACAACCTGATCTCTAGAATTTTGCGTTGTACCCGTGTGTAAGCCATATTGGCAAAAAAACCAATATCAGCTATGGCCAACATGTCTGAACATTGCCAAGATGGTATCTTTGCAAAATCCGAGGATGTGGATGCGTCAGCAATCAGGAATCCCTGTATT